>JBHIDJ010000007.1:0-73519 GCA_046760105.1 Acidiferrobacterales bacterium
GAGAAAGCGCCGGGCACGTTGATGCGACCGGCAATAACGAGCTGTTAGCGACCGTGGTGCGCATGCCTGTCACCAAGACACGAAAAGTGCTGCGGATTAAGGGCTTAAGGTCTCCACCGACAGTCGCGATTGCACAATATCCGCTAAGTCATTGATCTCATTTTCTTTTACCGACTGTCCCGCCAACCCCGCCTCGTGTCGGCTCGTGCTTGATGTCGTATGCACCCTGGCCAAGAATCGAATTAGAAGGACGTTCCTGCGACGTGTAACGCGGTATAATGCGGCGCAGACTGCCCCTTCAGGGGCGCAAGGATTGGCCATTGGGTTTGTGGGTAGGTAAGCCGTCGACCATCACCCGCCCGTTAGTTTCTTTACCAGCCGTAGGCAAGCAGTCTGTATCGTTCACGGCGGGTTTTATAGCCACCTGTGTACCGGCCGGCCGCCGCTGACGCGTGGTGATCATCGACGGAATTGTAACCCCGTGGGTTGCGCAAGCTGGCGCTCACGGGGTTTTTTGTCTCCGCCACTCCAGTTTTTGGCCGCGCACCTTTTGGGCCGCAGACTATCGTGGCAAATCTGGCGTTTCCCCGCACGCGCATGTAGATTACAGGTTTCGTTGGGCCAACTTCTGTAATGACGCGACGCTCACCGCTTACGCCCGCACAACCGCTGGCAACGGGCAAGCTTTACATCAAGACCTTCGGTTGCCAGATGAACGAGTACGATTCTGCACGCATGGCGGACGTGCTGGCCGCGAGTCACGATCTCACCTTGACCGATAATCCGTACGAGGCCGATGTTTTGTTGTTGAATACGTGCTCGGTACGCGAGAAGCCGCAGGAGAAAGTCTACTCGCAGCTTGGACGGTGGCGCGAGCTCAAACAGGCGCGGCCGCACATGGTCATCGGCGTTGGCGGGTGTGTCGCCAGTCAGGAAGGCGAGACCATCGTTGCGCGGGCGCCGTGTGTGGATATCGTCTTCGGTCCGCAGACGTTGCAGCGTCTGCCGGAAATGCTGGATCGTGTCGTCAAGGAGAGAACGCCCACCGTCGATGTATCGTTCCCGGAGATCGAGAAATTCGACTGTTTGCCGGACCCGGGTGTTGATGGCCCACGCGCCTATGTGTCGATCATGGAGGGTTGCAGCCGTTACTGCACGTTCTGCATTGTGCCTTACACACGCGGCGAGGAATTCAGCAGGCCGTTCGATGATGTGCTGGCGGAGATCGTGTACCTGGCGGAACGCGGCGTGCGCGAAGTGACGCTTCTAGGACAAAACGTCAATGCCTATCACGGTCCGATGCATGACGGTGAAACCGCGGACCTTGCGCTATTGATCAGATACATTGCTGAGATCGACGGTATCGACCGCATTCGTTTCACCACATCGCATCCCGCCGAATTTAGCGACCGTCTCCTTCAAGCCTTCGCTGAGGTACCGAAACTCGCGAATCATTTGCACCTGCCCGTACAAAGCGGTTCTGATCGGATTCTTGCACTTATGAAACGCGGGTATACGGCGGCTGAGTATCAGTCGAAGATACGCCGGTTGCGCGCGGTACGCCCCGACATCAGCGTATCCAGCGACTTCATCGTTGGTTTTCCGGGTGAGACGGAGGGCGATTTTCAGGCCACCCTGGACCTGGTAGAAGCCGTGGGCTTCGATAATTCCTTCAGTTTTATCTTCAGCCCGCGCCCCGGGACCCCAGCGGCAACACTTCCCGACGAGACGCCCTTGCAAATCAAGCAACGACGATTGGCGATCTTGCAGCAGCAGCTGACCAAGCTGGGCGCGGCCGTCAGCGCGCGGATGACTGGAACCGTGCAACGCGTTCTGGTGGATGGACCGGCGCGTAAGGATCCGCAGCAGCTGGCCGGGCGCACCGAAAACAACCGGGTTGTGAACTTTTCGTGCAAGAATCAGGAGCTTATCGGCCAGTTCATCGACGTGGAGATCACCGAGGCGCTGCCCAATTCCTTACGCGGGCGGCCGATTGCCGGCCCTTAGGCTTGTAACGCTTGAATCCAGCCCCCATTTTCTGTCTAAACTTATAGTAGTCTTCTGCGAGCGCATCACCCCTGAGCCCAACACCTGAAGAGCCTGTGCCCGAACGGGTAATCGAATTCAGTCTCACCCCTGCCGATAACGGCCGCTTGGCCAGCGTCTGCGGACTGCACGACGAGCATCTGCGTCAGATTGAGGAGTATTTCGGTGTCGACATCGCTAACCGAGGTAATGTCTTCCGCGTGACCGGCCAGGCCGATGTGGCCGTGTCCACCGAACACGTGCTGAAGGAGCTTTATAAGTCGGCGGCCAAAGAGCGTATGCTAACCCCGTCTGGTGTCCATATGGCACTGCAGCAGATAAGCATGCATACCCTGTCGGATAAGGAAGAGCCAGAGACCACGTTGCGCACGCCCAAGCGCGTGATCAAGGCCGGCAGTCCGCGGCAGCGCCACTACATTCGCAACATCCTCACGCACGATGTCAACTTTGGCATCGGTCCCGCGGGCACCGGCAAGACTTATCTTGCAGTGGCGTGCGCGGTGGATGCGCTCGAGAACAACCAAGTCGAACGTATCATCCTGGTGCGGCCGGCAGTGGAGGCGGGGGAACGACTGGGGTTTCTGCCAGGTGATCTCGGGCAGAAGGTCGATCCGTACCTACGGCCTCTGTACGATGCGTTGAATGAAATGCTTGGATTCGAGCGAGTCGCTAGGCTCCTGGAGAAGAATATTCTCGAGCTCGCACCGCTCGCCTACATGCGTGGCCGCAGCCTCAATGAGTCTTTCATCATCCTCGATGAGGCGCAGAATACTACCGCGGAGCAGATGAAGATGTTTCTCACGCGCATCGGGTTCGGCACGACGGCGGTCATCACCGGCGATATCACGCAGATTGACCTGCCGCGCACGCAGCAGTCAGGTTTGAAGCAGATCATCGAGATCTTGCGGGGTGTGAAAGGGATTACGTTTACACACTTCACCGCTGACGATGTCGTGCGCAATCCGTTGGTGCAACGCATCGTCGAGGCGTACGATGCCCACGAGCGCAACGATCAGAATCGCGAGCAGACGTGAAGCTAACAGTAAACGTTGAGTACGCTTCAAGCATTACTAACGTGCCCAACAAGGCCATTATCACGCAGTGGACGCGTGCTGCACTAGAAGGTTATGAGCGCGATCAGGTCGAGGTTGGCGTGCGCATCGTCGATGAAGAAGAGATCGCCGAGCTTAACGAACGTTTCTGCAAGAAATCCGAACCGACGAATGTATTGTCATTTCCCTTCGAGGACCCACCTGGAATACACACGGGTCTGCTTGGTGATGTCGTCATCTGTGCGCCAGTGGTCTGCCGTCAGGCTCACGCCGGAGGCAAGCATAAATCGGCGCATTGGGCCCATATGCTGGTGCACGGTATAATGCATTTGCGAGGCTATGACCATCAGACTCCCACACAGGCGAATGCTATGGAAGGCATGGAGATTCGTGTCCTCCAACGATTGGGCTTCCCCGATCCATATGCCTAAGTGTCCTATTAGTTTAGCCTCATGAATAAGGAAGACGATAACCCTAGTCACAGTACCAACGGCAACGCCGAGCCTGCCAAATCTTTCTTCAATCTTCTAAGTCAGGTCCTGCTTAGGGAACCGAACAGTCGCCAGGAGCTTATCGAACTGTTGCGCGACGCCCAGGCGCGCAACCTCTTGGAGCGCGACGCGCTTGACATGATCGAGGGGGTGTTCCAGGTATCGGAGATGCAGGTACGCGACATCATGGTCCCGCGGGCGCAAATGGGTGTTGTCGACAAGAATAGTCCACCCGAGTCCAACCTGCCCATGGTTATTGAAACTGGGCACTCGCGTTTTCCGATGATAGACGGCGACAAGGACAAGGTCATTGGAATCTTGTTGGCGAAAGACCTGTTACGCTACTTCCATCAGAAAGACAAAGACGGTTCATCGTACTTTGACATCGACGATATCCTGCGCCCAGCCGTATTTATTCCAGAAAGCAAAAGGCTTAATGTGTTGTTACGCGAATTTCGCAACAACCGGAATCATATGGCGATTGTGGTGGATGAGTACGGCGGCGTTTCTGGGCTTGTGACTATCGAAGACGTGCTGGAGCAGATCGTCGGCGAAATTGCGGACGAACATGATATTGAGGCCGAAGATGTTATGATCATGCCGCGGCGCGGTGGCGAATCGATCGTCAAGGCACTGACACCGATCGAAGATTTCAACACCCATTTCGAGACCCAATTCAGTGACGAGGAGATCGATACGATTGGTGGACTGATCATGACGACCTTGGGTCGGTTACCAGAGCGTGGTGAGAAGATCGAAGTCGCAGGCTTGAGCTTTGAGATCCTGCGCGCTGATAGTCGCCGCATCCATCTACTAAAAGTCACACCTGTTGCAAAATCCGCTCGGCAAACGTCCAAGTAAACGGCCGGTGGCAAGCGTAGCCGAGGGCCTAAGCTCTCGTTTCGACCAAGTCCCGCCGAAGACATTGGATATCATTACGCTTCTCGCCGGCGCCGCATTACCGTTGGCGTTCGCGCCATTTAACGTGTTTCCGCTCGCGATCATTCTGCCAGCGCTACTTTTCGCGTTATGGCTCGGTTGTGCGCCGGGGCGTGCTGCCTGGCGCGGTTTCCTGTTTGGTCTGGGTACTTTCGGAGTCGGGACCTCGTGGGTCTACGTCAGTCTGCACAACTACGGCAACATGCCAGTTGCGCTTGCCGCGCTTACCGTGCTGCTTTTTACGGCGGCGTTGGCCGCCTTTCCCGCGGTTGTCGGGTGGTTGCAGGCGCGGATCACCGGGCCACGGGGCGCTTGGCATGTGGTCGCGCTACTACCGGCGTTATGGGTGTTGCTGGAGTGGATACGTGGCTGGCTTCTCACGGGATTTCCTTGGCTCAATCTTGGTTACAGCCAGGCCGCCAGCCCGTTAGCGGGGCTTGGCTCGTGGTTGGGTGTATACGGTGTGAGCTGGGCCACCGCGTTAACCGCGGCCTTGATCGTTCAGGGGTTGCGCGATCGCGTTAGACGGTGGCGGGTTTATGTCCCCGCGCTGGTTGTGTTGTGGGTCGTCGGTTGGCTCGCAGCGACCGTCGAGTGGACGCGTCCAGTCGGTGAGCCCTTACGCATCGCACTTGTCCAGGCCAACGTGCCGTTGACGATCAAGTGGCTTCCCAATCACCGCCGCAGCATTCTGGAGCGCTATCTTAAGCTGAGTGCAAAGGCGGCGGACGCCGATCTTGTGATCTGGCCGGAGGCGGCGATGCCGACCTATCTAGATGAGCTCGACCCAGCCTTTCTTGCGCGGCTTCGGCGCCAGGCAGGTGACCACGGCCGCGATTTCCTGATTGGGGTGGTCGAGCGGGACAAGGCAAACAGCGCCTACTACAACAGTGTAATTAGTATCAGCTCTCACCCCGGCATTTACCGTAAGCAACACCTCGTACCCTTGGGTGAGTTCCTGCCCCTAAAGAGCATAATGAGTTGGTTGCTCGATTATTTGCATATTCCTATGTCCGATTTCAGTGCGGGCACGTCCGATCAAGAACCGATGCAGGCGGCGGGACATGTCATCGGTATATCCATCTGCTACGAGGATGCGTTCGGGCAAGAAATCATCCGAGCGTTGCCGGTGGCAACGTTGTTAGTGAACGTGAGCGAAGATGCCTGGTTCGGCAAATCCCTCGCCCCCCACCAACGTCTGCAGATGGCACGTATGCGCGCAATCGAGACCGGTCGTCCGATGTTGCGCGCCGCCAATACCGGTTTGTCGGCCGTCATTGACGCGAGTGGTCAGGTGGTGGCACGTTCACCGCAGTTTCAGGCCTTCGTGCTGAATGGGGACGTACAGCCCATGCAGGGGACGACGCCTTACGCACGATTCGGGAACTGGCCGATCGTTTTGATAAGCCTGCTATTGGTCACCGTGTATGCGGCCAGTCGAACGGGGCTTTCTCGAATAAAAGGCAGTAACGATCCTGCGGTAGGATAGCAAGTTGGAAATAGCCAGTTACGAGTGGCAAGTTTGAAGTGACAAGTAGAAAGCGATAAGTCATCTATGAAACGCTGCTGTCGACACACATGGCCGAACGGGTGGCATGCAGTCATCTTGCTACTTGTTACTTGCTACT
Organism: Acidiferrobacterales bacterium; assembly: GCA_046760105.1. Classification (GTDB taxonomy): domain Bacteria; phylum Pseudomonadota; class Gammaproteobacteria; order Acidiferrobacterales; family SPGG2; genus JBHIDJ01. The sequence continues at coordinate 6,157 of JBHIDJ010000007.1, forward strand.
TGCCACTATCTTTATTGAGTTGTGGATTTCACCTCCGCGGTCAGGGTGGCGCCACGTTGCCTGATGATCTGATGACCCTACGCGTGCGAGTGGTTAGCAGCAGAGTTCCCGGTAGTTCATTACAAACGGAGCTGCAACAAGCCTTGGTCGCGCGAGCGGGTGTGACACTTGCGGTCGATGATAATGGCTCCGCACCGACCCTGAACATTTATAGCGAGCAGTCCGACAGTCGAGCCGTTTCCGTAGACGTAGACGTGAAAGTCAGTGAGTTTCTACTGCGATACCAGGTGATATTTGGCGTTACAGACGCCGCCGGCAAGGAACTTGTAGATCGACAGACCATTACCTTGCAGCGACCTTTCACCTTTGACAAGCTGAACGTGTTGGCTAAGGAGCGGGAAGAACAGGAGCTTCGAAACCAGATGCGCCAAGAGGTGGTGCAGGCAATCATCCGTCGTCTGGCCTCGGGTGCCAGTTGACCGACTCTCAAAAACGGGGTATGCGACTCAACGCCAATCAACTTCAGAGTCATTTGCAAAGGAACCTCGCGCCTATGTATCTCGTGGGTGGCGACGAACCCTTGCTTGTGGACGAGTGCTGTGCTGCTGTTCGGGCCGTGGCACACGCACGCGGCTTTGAAGAGCGCACGGTATTGACCGTGGAATCTGGGTTTGATTGGAACAGTCTCCTTGCTTCCACACATTCCCTGTCGCTGTTTTCGTCCCGACGCTTGATTGAGTTACGCGTGCCGAGTGTGAAGATGGCGGATAGGGGCGCAGACGTTTTGGTGCAAATTGCCGATCGAGCTCCGCAAGACACCCTGCTACTGGTCAGCAGCGGCAGATTAGATAAGCGGGCGCAGGCGAGTCCTTGGGTCAAGGCGATTGAACGCACCGGGGTCGTGGTCATCGTGTATCCCCTGGATGCGCGTGATCTGCCAGGCTGGATCGCTCGTCGTATGCGTAGCCGTGGGCTTACCCCCGAGGAGGGGGTTCCGGCGCTGCTCGGCTATCACTTCGAGGGCAACCTCCTCGGGGCGGCACAGGAAATTGACAAGCTCGCAGTGCTGTTGGGGCAGGCGACCGTCAGCGCGGATGACATGCGCGATAATCTCAGCGACAATGCACGTTTCGACGTTTTCAAGCTGGCAGACGCCTGCGTTCGAGGGGACGCGGGGGCAGTAACCCGCATGCTTGCCAGCTTGCGCGCTGAAGGCACGGAACCGATCCTAATTTTGCGCGTGCTGGCGCGCGAGGCGCGGAGTCTTGCGGGAGTTGCCAGGCGTCTCGCGCGCGGCGAGCGCGAGGCGGTCGTGTTTGAAGCCCATAACATCTGGCCGCGGCGGCGGTCGCTGGTCAGGCAGGCCGTGAAACAACGTCCACCCAATTGGTGGTTGGAGATACTGCAGCGTGCGAGCCAGGTGGATAAGGTTCTGAAGGGCCAGCGCGCCGGCGACACGTGGCAGCAATTGCAGTGTTTGGCGCTCGCAATGTGTGGGAGTCAGGTAAGCACTTGCAGAACGCTTGGAGAGAAGACGTAGCGCTGAGTGGATAACTAGCAAGTTGTAATGGTGACAGTTTCTAAAAAGGCGTTAAGCCCAGGCATCGAGACTTATATGGCCGATCTCGGACGGCGTGCGCGCAAGGCTGCGCGCGTGTTGGCTCGGGTTGAGCGCGGTGTCAAGGATGCGGCCTTACTGGCGGCTGCCAGCGCGATTGAGCGCGAGGTAGAGTCGCTACTTGTCGCCAACAAGCAAGACCTGGCAGCCGCCGAGACTCATGGTCTCAATGCGGCACTACTGGACCGCTTAGCGCTTAACGCAACGCGTGTTAAGGCCATGGCCGGCGGTTTGCGTGAGATCGCAGCGCTGGCAGACCCAGTGGGGAGCATCACCGATTTAAACTACCGTCCATCGGGCATCCAGGTCGGACGCATGCGGGTGCCCTTGGGGGTGATCGGTATCGTCTATGAGTCGCGGCCCAACGTGACAGCGGACGCCGCCGGTCTCTGTCTGAAATCAGGCAATGCAACAATCTTGCGTGGTGGCTCCGAGGCTATTCATACGAATGGCGCCATCGCCGCCTGTCTACGTACCGGCTTGGCTTCGACCGGCTTGCCCACTGACAGTGTGCAGCTGGTCGAAGTAACAGACCGGGCGGCAGTGGGTGAGCTTATCCGCATGCAGGCATACGTCGATGTCGTCGTGCCGCGGGGCGGTAAGGGGCTGATTGAGCGCGTAGGTCGAGAGGCGCTCGTTCCTGTGATCAAACACCTGGATGGTGTGTGTCATGTTTATGTCGATGACAGAGCCGATGTCGACAAGGCGATTGAGATCGCGTTTAATGCCAAGACCCAACGTTACGGTACTTGCAACACGATGGAGACGTTATTAGTCGCGCGCGACATAGCGAAACGTGTGCTACCGCCGCTGGCTAAGCTATATCAACAGCAAGATGTGGAATTGCGTGGCTGTGCAACCACCTGCAGTATCCTCTCAGGCATCGCAGCCGCCACGGAAGAGGACTGGAGCACTGAATATCTTGCGCCGATCCTGTCGATTCGCGTGGTCGATGGCATCCAGGAGGCGATCGACCATATAGAAATGTATGGCTCCCGACATACCGACTCGATCGTTACGGCAGACCTGAGTCGTGCGAGACGTTTTATTAAGGAAGTCGACTCCAGTTCGGTGATGGTCAATGCGTCCACGCGTTTTGCGGATGGCTATGAGTATGGTCTGGGCGCCGAGATTGGCATCAGTACCGACAAGCTTCACGCCCGTGGCCCAGTGGGCCTGGAAGGCCTAACGTCGCAAAAATTCATCGTGCTCGGCGATGGGCATATTAGAAAATAGATACAAGTTTCAAGATACAAGATACAAGTCACACATAAAGAAGCGTTTCCGACTGATAATATGCGGTACCCAGATGGCAGGAGGTCTACTTTCTTCGCGTCGCCGCTTTTTGTCTCGTATCTTGCCTCTTGTACCTTGCATCTGCAGTTATCGTGATCGGCATCCTCGGCGGCACGTTTGATCCGATTCACTATGGGCATTTACGCCCGGCGCAGCAAGTTCTTCGTGACGTCGGCCTTGATGAAGTCCGTGTGGTGCCGGCTGCCATTCCGCCTCACCGTATTACCCCGGTCGCATTGTGCCAGCATCGACTGCGCATGGTCGAGCTGGCGATGGTCGAATTCCCAGGCCTACGAGTGGACGACCGCGAAACGCGCATGGAGCAACCGTCTTACACCGTGCGAACGCTTGAGTCCATGCGCGCAGAATTTGGGGCGCGACCGCTTTATTTGCTCATGGGCGCGGATGCTTTCGATGGCCTCGAATCGTGGTATCGCTGGGAACAGCTTTTGGAGCTAGCGCATATTGTTGTTATGCAGCGCCCCGGTTGGCCGACGCTGAGCGCCAATACGGAATTGCCGGCGTGGGCAACCACGCACATCTGCGGTGATAAAGTGAGGTTTTCTCAGCAAAGTGCTGGCTTCATTTTGTTTCAGAATGTCGATCCACAAGATATCTCCGCTTCACGCATCCGTTACATGATCGCCAGCGGCGAGTCAGTCAAAGGACTAATGCCGAATTCGGTCTGGGATTACATTCGTAGCAACCAGCTTTACGGGTATAAAGACGGCTGATGCGATCGCAGTCTTTGCTAAAGCTGGTCCGCGACATCTTGGCCGACGTTAAGGGTCAAGACTTACGCGTCCTCGATGTACGGAAAATTACAGATATAACGGACTATATGGTCATTGTTAATGGGACCTCGGGCCGCCATGTTTTGTCCATGGCGGATAAATTAATTGAGAAAATGCGCGAACACCGGCGTAGACCAATGGGGATAGAAGGTGAGGATATCGGCGACTGGGTACTGGTCGATTTTGGTGACGTGGTTATCCACATAATGCGACCGCAAACGAGGGGCTTTTACAATCTGGAAAAGCTTTGGGGTGGGCACGAACAGTCAAATGCTCTAAAAATGTAAAGATATAGCTCCGACGACAGCTCGCAGACGTTAGCATAAGGTACACCCCGTTTAGCCGGATGAGCTCACGCAATGCAGATACATATTATCGCCGTTGGCCATCGCATGCCGGAGTGGGTTAAGGAGGCGTACAGTGAATACACGAAGCGCATGCCGGGGTCCTGTCGCCTGCGGCTTCACCAAATCCCGGCTCGCAAGCGGACCAAGGGTACTGATATCAAGCGTTTGTTGAGTGATGAGGGTGCGCGTATTTTGGCCGCTGTACCGGACGGGTGCCGGATCATCGCTTTGGAACGCAGCGGCCAGCCGATAGACACCGATCAGCTTGTTGCCAGGCTGCAGAGCTGGCTCCACGAGGGGCAGGACATTGCGTTGTTGATCGGCGGACCAGAAGGGTTGGCCGAATCGTGTCTTGCCGACGCCCATGAGCAGTGGTCGTTGTCGCGCCTCACACTTGCACACCCGCTTGTACGCGTGTTGTTGGCGGAACAGTTTTACCGCGCCTGGAGCATTATCGACCGGCGGCCATATCATCGCTAGCAAGTCGAATGCTACATTCCAACGAACGGCTTAGGATGCAAATCCTGGAACCTGGGATTCTTGGTTAGTGGAAAAGATCTATCTCGCCTCCGCTTCGTCGCGCCGCCAACAGCTGTTGCAACAGCTCGGAATCGACTTTGATGTGGTGGTGCCGGAGGTGTGTGAGCGGCAAGCGGCGAGCGAATCGCCAGCCGACTACGTGCGACGCATTGCTAGCGAAAAGGCACGACAGGTTTCAGGTGTGGTGGCGCGCCGAAGACTCCCGCAACGTCCCGTACTCGGTGCAGATACGTGCATAATTGTCGATGATCGGATTCTGGGCAAACCGCGGGATCGCGATGATGGGGAAACGATGCTCCGGCGCCTCTCGGGTCGTGAGCACAGTGTGTTAACGGCGGTGACGGTTCTATCTGCGGGGGCCGAGTATACTGCCCTTAGCACGAGCCGCGTGGACTTTCGCGCGATTACAGATCGCGAGATTGCGCAATATTGGGAGACCGGTGAGCCGACCGACAAGGCTGGTGCCTATGCATTGCAGGGGCGCGCCGCTGCCTTTGTCGCGAAGATCGACGGGAGTTATTCGGGTATTGTTGGGCTGCCGCTATATGAGGTAGCACAGTTACTGAAAAAGATTGGAATCGACCTGTTGTGAGCGAAGAGATACTGATCAACGTCACGCCGCAGGAAACACGCGTAGCGGTCGTAGAGAACGGCGTGTTGCAAGAGCTTCACATCGAGCGCACACGCACCCGGGGTATTGTCGGGAACATCTATAAAGGGAGGGTGGTGAGAATACTTCCCGGCATGCAAGCTGCGTTCGTGGATATCGGTCTCGAACGCGCCGCCTTTTTGCATGCGACTGATTGTAGATCTGGCGCAAATGACGGGAGTAGCGGCGAAGAGCATGCGCCGATTCATGAATTGCTGCACGAGGGTGAGGAAATCATCGTACAGGTTGCCAAGGACCCATTGGGAAACAAAGGAGCACGCCTGACGATGAGCCTTACTTTGCCCGCGCGCTATCTGGTCTATATGCCGCTCACACAGCACATCGGAATCTCGCAGAAGATAGAAGATGAAAATGAACGTGAGCGCCTACGCGACCTTTTGAAGGCAGCGGCCGATAACGGCGCGGATGGTGGCTATATTCTGCGCACTATGGCAGAGACGGCGAGTGAGGAGGAGTTGAGGCATGACGTTCGCTACCTGCGCCGAGTCTGGTCTGCTGTGCAGAATCAAATGCGTGTGGTGCAACCGGGTATGTTGGTGCGCGCGGACTTGCCGTTGGCCATACGTGCTATGCGCGACCTGGTCAGGGATAACGTAGAGAAGATCCGGATCGACTCGCGTGAAACGTTCCAGAAGGCGTACGAGTTTGCACACGAGTTCGTTCCTGAGGTGGAAACGTGTATTGAATACTATCCTGGGGAACGGCCCATCTTTGATCTGTACTCGGTCGAAGACGAGATTCAGAAGGCACTGCAGCGCAAGGTTCCTCTCAAGTCAGGTGGTTACTTGATTATCGACCAGACCGAGGCTATGACGACCATCGATGTCAATACTGGAGCATACGTTGGTCGTCGCACACTCGAAGAAACGCTGTTCAAAACGAATCTCGAGGCGGCCCAAGGGATTGCGCGACAGCTACGCCTGCGCAACATCGGCGGCATTATTATCATCGACTTTATCGACATGGCAGATGCCGAGCACCGGCGCCAAGTGGTGCGAGCTCTCGAGAAGGCGTTAGCGCGCGACCGAACCAAAGCCTATATTGTTGAAATGTCAGCTCTTGGTCTTGTTGAGCTCACGCGCAAGCGTACGCGCGAAAGTCTGGAACGTGTGTTGTGTGAACCGTGCGCGGTGTGCGGCGGTCGCGGTGTGCTAAAAACACCGCAAACGGCATGCTACGAGGTTTTTCGGGAGATCTTGCGAGAAGCACGGCAGTTCGGAACCGACCAGTACCTGGTGCTCGCATCACAGGTAGTTATTGATATGTTGCTTGATGAGGAAGCGGATAGTCTTGCGAAGCTGCAGGAATTCATCGGCAAGCCCATTCATTTGCAGGTAGAACCGCTTTACCATCAGGAACAGTTCGATGTGGTATTAATGTAATCGCTCGATGCGTCATCGTCACACGCGACGGTGGCGGCACGGCGGCGGCTATGCGAAGAAAGTTTCATCGGTTTGCACTACATATCGGTCGCGGCACCGTACACGTCGGTCGCTGGACCTGGTATGCAAGTGCGGTGATCCTCGTCATACTGGCGCTCGTTTTCACGGTTGTGCGCGTTGGATTGCCAGCGCTCGCAGAGAAGAAGGCCGAAATCGAAAAGTTCATCAGTGAAAAATCGAACTACCCAGTTCGCATTGGCAAGCTAGACGCCTATTGGCGCGGGTTGCGGCCCGGGCTGCGAATCGAAGACCTGGAGATCTTCTCATCCGCGGATCTGCTTCGCGCTGTTCGTTTCGGTGAGGTGCGTGTCAGCCTCGGTTTGCTACCCCTGCTCTGGGGCGAGGTGCAGATAGACAGTCTAGTCGTTGCAAGACCCAGTCTCGCACTCGAGCGACTTCTAGACGGTAGCCTGCGGGTCACCGGCTTTGCTCCGGTCCAGATCGCAGGTAAGGCGGGAGATGGCAAGCTCTTACGATGGTTGCTCCAGCAGAAGGAGTTGATTATCGAGGATGGCGAGCTGCAATGGTTCGATCACCTTGGAGAGCGGCGCGGCCTATACCTCTCTAGAATCAATCTTAACCTGCAAAACGATGCTGATCGTCACCAGTTCGGTATCAGCGCGCAGCTTCCGCGCAAGGTGTGCGGAGATTGCTCGCTGATTTTTGATATCACCGGCAATCCACTTCTAGATGAAGCGTGGAGCGGACACATTTTCCTAAAGGCGATCGGCCTAAAGCTGAACGGCATTCCTGCCGTAGTCCGTAGGACGTTGCCGGCGCAGCTTGCGGGAGAATTCGATGTCCAGCTATGGACCAAGTGGCAAAATGGGAAACTTCGATCGGTCAAGGGCGATGTCAGCGTAACGGATTTCAAATTGCCATTGAGACGTCTGAATCAGCTTATCGCCGTTAAAGAAGCACGCACCGACCTCGAACTTAAGACAAGCGGCGACCATTGGGATCTGAACCTAGAGAACTTGCGCTTGGGGCTCAGGGGTCCTGCCTGGACAGCCGGTCATTTGCGGATCGCACATGGTCCTAGCACTAACACAGTACGCATAGAGCATGTCAATCTTGATGACCTGACGGCGTTCCTCGTCGAAATTCATGGTAGCAACAAGCTACTTGGCAATCTGCAAGCGCTGCAACCGAGAGGCAAAGTGCACGCGCTTGAGTTGCGTATCGTGGGGGATGGAGCCAAGCTAGACGATTATACGTTGGAGGCGCAGCTTGAAGATATCGAAACAAAACCGTTGCGAAAGATCCCGGGTGTTACGGGTGTCAGCGGGCACCTGTTTGCGCAGGGCCGGCACGGAGCATTTGTTCTCGACGCGCATGACGTGATCTTGTCCGCCCCGCATGTCTTTCGTGTCCCGGTAAACGCCAGCTCTGTCTTCGGGCGCCTGCAATGGGTCATGCGAGAGCAGTATTGGCAGGTGACGGGTGAGGATTTGCGTGTTGTCGGTGATGACGGCCGCGGAACGGGCACACTGACGTTGCGCGTGCCCTACGACAGACGGACAAAACCTTATCTCAACCTGCGTGCTGAATTCGGCGACGGTAACGGTGCGCACGCGAGGCGCTATACCCCCATCAATTTATTAACGGCGAAAACCGTTGCCTGGCTGGACCAATCAATTGTTGCTGGTCAGGTGACCTCGGGGGAATTGGTTTACGACGGTAACCTCGCCGATTTTCCCTTCCGCGACGGCAGCGGAGACTTCGAGGTTCGGCTGCACGTTGAGGACGGTGTCTTTAATTATTTGCCCGGCTGGACGCCGATCACCGGCATCGATGCTGACATCCACTTCAAGCGCAACCGGATGTTGATTACCGGCAATCAAGCGAAGATAGGGGATCTCAATGTCGACAATGTCATCGCACGCGCCGACGATCTGCGCAAGCGAGGGGATTCGATCGTGGAGGTGAGCGGCACCGCAGTGGGTTCGGTTACCGAGACGCTGCGCGTCTTGCGCCAAAGCCCCGTCGCACTGCGCCGCCGGGAATGGAAATCCTATCTCGATGTGGCAGTGGGTGCGACCGGACAGGGCGCTATCAACCTGCAGCTCACCATCCCGGTGCGCAAAGCAGCCGACTTCACCATGACGGGTGAGTATGTTGTGCAAGATGGCACCTTGGATCTCAAACTCGCAAGGCTCAAGGCGAAAGGCGTGCACGGACGGGTTGGGTTCGACCAGTCGGGGCCGACGACGGGCAGGCTGCGGGGACAGTTCCTGGGCGGGGAGGCGGATCTCAACATTACCGGTCAAGCGGGTGACCAACGAGACAAGACGCTGGTGTCCGGACAAGGGGTGTTGACCAGCGCCGGTATCGGCGAGGCGTTTGCGTGGCCGGTTGCAGATTACCTCCAAGGCACGGGCACATGGCATGGAACTTTGCGCCTGTCGCGGGGCATCCCACGCTTGCACATGGAGGCGGACTTGACAGCAATGACCAGTGGGCTGCCGGTACCGCTCAGTCGGCCTGCCGGCATATCGGAAAAGCTTATCCTGACGTCGCAAGACGTAGGCCGCGAGCGCCATGTCTTAAGCTTGCAGGTCGGTGATGTTATAAGCGGCAAGTTAGCTTTCGCCAGGCAGCCCAGCGGTTGGTTGTTGGCTCGGGGGAAAGTCGCCGTGGGGGAGACGAGCGTGCGTCTGCCCGAAACCAACGGCTTGCAGGTCAGCGCTCGTGCGGAACAAGTAGATGCGGATGGATGGTTGCGTGTGCTTGCATGGGGTAGCGTTGATGCAAAACGGCCGCCAGACTATTTAAACCGTTTTAGCGGTGAGTTTAGCTCCGTGTATTTGGTTAATCGCGAATTTGGCCCATTAAAGATCGAGCTGGCGCGGAATCCCGAAAATTGGCTCGGTTGGCTAAAGGGTGATGCGGCCGACGGACAGATAAAGATTTCCCCAGCAACAAAGGCGTCTACTGCGAAGATAGAGCTTGACCTCGAGCACCTTGTGGTTTTGGCTAAGCGACCGACGCCCGAGCGCGTCCTCACGGATCCACGTACACTCCCAACCCTGGGGCTCAAGGTCAAATTGTTTCAATATGAGGACAAAAATTTAGGCGCGGTGGATTTTTGGGCCGTCCACACGACGCTCGGCTGGAAGGTCGTCCACTTTAACATCGTGCGCCCCGAGATGAAGCTATTCTTAAACGGGGACTGGTCGCTCGTTGTTGGTGAGCACTCAACTGAACTCGAGCTGCAATTCAGTACCTCCGATATGGGCGAGACCCTGCGAGCATTTGGATTGCCCGATCAGATGGAAGGAGGCAAAGTCGAATTAACGGCTGAGCTGTCATGGCAAGGTGCACCGATCGATGCGAGCCTTGCCACGCTCAACGGAACCGTCGTTGTTGCGGCCGAGGACGGGCGTTTCCTGCGCATTAAGCAAGGCGCTGGTCGCTTATTCGGTGCGCTGGATTTTAGTTCGATTGGCAAGTTCCTGACCTTGGATTTCGATCCCGTACTCGGAAAGGGTTTACATTTCAAGAAGTTAAGCGGCGATATTGCAATTGAAAACGGTGACGCCTATACCCATAACCTTTACATGACAGGACCGGCAGCAGAGATTTCTTTCAACGGACGGATTGGATTTGCGGCGGAGGACTTTGACCTCGCCATGCAAGTGATTCCCCGCCTCGGCACCAATATTGCCATCTGGCAGCTGCTGGGCCCGCAGGTCGCGATCACGTTGTTGGCGATAGAGAAGCTACTTAAGAAGCAGATTGCCAAGGGAACCCGTATCACCTATGAGGTCAAAGGGCCATGGCAGCAGCCGACAATCACCAGACTGGGATCACCTGCACCCGATTTTGAAGAAGCTCCAGGGGACCGGCGCTGAGGTGGGTGAATGCAGCGTGCTATCAATGGTATGGTTGTGGCACCGATGTTGCAGTTTTTTGTATTGGTTGCGCTACTAACGCCGACTTCGCTGCTCGCGGAGCGCATAACCATCACCGCCGATCAGTGGGCGCGTCCGCGAAGTGGCGAAGCGATCGTCGGTCTCGCTGGCCTGAATAAGTTGATCGAGGCGCTCGATAGCCGGCCGGACACCCACATCTTGATACGTCATGCGGCCGGCGAAAACGGGACCCTCTGGGCGGAAGAACTGCGTTCGTGGCTGGTGTCCTTGGGCGTGCCTTCACGTCGGATTACGCTCAGCGTCGGATTAGATCAGAACGACGCCATCGTCGTCGAAACTGGGCCATAGGGTACAAACGATGACTCGAATTGCTGCCATACAAATGATTTCTAGCCACGATGTTGCAAGCAACCTCAGCGGAGCGGCGCGTTTGATCAGCCAGACCGTTGACGCCGGCGCCAAGCTGGTGGTGTTGCCCGAGAACTTCGCCATCATGCCCATGAAGGATGCGGAGCGTCTTACGGTGATGGAAAAGGCGGGCACTGGGCCGATTCAGGATTTTTTGTACGCGCAAGCACAGCAGCATCGGATCTGGCTTATCGGCGGGACTGTGCCTATCGTGGGGAGCCAAAGAAACAAACTGCATGCCGCATGTTTATTGATTAACGATCGCGGTGAATGCGTGGCGCGTTATGACAAGATCCATCTGTTTGACGTCAAACTCGAAACCGGCGAGGAATATTGTGAATCAGCGACCATCGAGGCAGGTAAGGACATTGTCGTGACGGATACACCGCTTGGCCGGGTGGGACTTGCGGTTTGCTACGATCTGCGCTTTCCAGAACTGTTCCGCCAGATGCTCGATGACGGCGCCGAAATCTTTGCCGTTCCATCCGCCTTCACGGCGACCACCGGCAAGGCTCATTGGGATATCTTGGTACGCGCGCGCGCGATAGAAAACCTCGCCTTCCTAGTTGCTTCTGCGCAGGGGGGCGTTCATAGCAATGGACGTGAAACGCATGGAAACACTATTGTCGTGAATCCGTGGGGAGAGGTGCTTGCCCGTTTGGCCCAGGGGCCGGGCTTTGTGATCGCGGATATTGATCGTAAACGTATGCACGAGATGCGTAGTGGTTTGCCGAGCATCGAGCATAGGAGATTGAGACATGACGAAGGCGTTGCAAACGGCGAGAAAATCCCTGCTTGAGCCGGCAGGTATCGACGATAGTGATCTCGAGCGGTTAATGGGCCGGCTTCTGTCCCATAAGGTGGACTATGCGGATCTGTACTTCCAATACCGCCGCCATGAGGCTTGGTCGTTAGAGGAAGGGCAGGTCAGGTCCGCAAGCCACAATATTGAGCAGGGCGTCGGTGTGCGTGCAGTCAGCCGCGAGAAGACCGGCTTTGCCTATTCTGACGAAATCGGCCTGCCGCCTTTACTCGACGCCGCCAACGCCGCGCGGGCGATCGCACGGCAAGGCCAGAGCGCCAAGGTTCCAGTCAGCTGGCAGGGTGGACGTAGCCTTAATCTATATGCGCCCGTGGATCCGTTGGGAAGCCTGGCAGATGCCGACAAGGTGAAGTTGTTGGAGGACATAGAGGCTGAAGCTCGACGCCAGGACGCGCGAGTGAAACAAGTCATGGCGAGCCTCGCGAGCGTACACGAGGTCGTCATGGTGGTGCGCAGCGACGGGCTACTGGCGGCCGATCTGCGACCGCTGGTACGACTCAACGTGGTCGCGATTGTCGAAGAAAACGGTCGTCGGGAACAAGGCGTCGCCGGTGGTGGCGCTCGATTGAGCTATCAGTACTTTTTGCAAAACGACACCGCGCTTGGTTATGCCCGCGAGGCTGTGCGTCAGGCCCTGGTCAACCTTGAGGCGACAGACGCTCCCGCTGGGAGCACGCAGGTGGTACTAGGACCGGGGTGGCCGGGCATCCTGTTGCACGAGGCCATCGGGCATGGGCTTGAGGGCGATTTCAACCGAAAGGGCACGTCAGCGTTTGCAGGGCGCATCGGTGAACGGGTGGCGACCGAACCGTGCACGGTTGTTGATAATGGGACACTCGCTGACCGGCGTGGCTCGTTGAACGTGGACGATGAGGGTACACCTACGCAGAACACGGTACTCATCGAGAACGGCATTCTCAAGCAGTATATGCAGGACACGCTTAACGCCCACCTGATGGGGATGGCGCCTACTGGCAACGGTCGACGTGAGTCGTACGCGCATGTGCCGATGCCACGAATGACCAATACCTACATGCTGGCGGGTGACCGCGATCCACGAGAGATCATAGCCTCGGTCGATCACGGCATCTATGCGGTCAACTTTGGTGGAGGTCAAGTTGACATCACGTCAGGCAAGTTCGTGTTCTCGGCGAGCGAGGCCTATTTGATTGAAAAAGGTAAGGTCACGCGCCCGATCAAGGGGGCGACGTTAATCGGCAATGGGCCTGATGTATTAACGCGCGTCAATATGGTCGGCAACGATCTTGCTTTTGACACGGGCGTCGGCACCTGCGGTAAAGAAGGACAAAGTGTGCCGGTTGGTGTCGGTCAACCGACACTACGTATTGATGGACTTACCGTCGGCGGCACGCAGAGCTGAATCTCAGCCGATCAGACGAAAGGGTTCATACGGTAAAGGCATGACGTTAGGCACACACACAGAAGCTGGATCCGACACGGATCTGACGCAAGAGCGACTGAAGGCCTTGGTCGAACGCATACTTGCGGAGGCTCGCCGTCAAGGCGCGAGCGCCGCGGAGGCTGCCGTCAGCGTGGCGCAGGGATTGTCCGTTACGGTACGCCTCGCCGAGGTCGAGACGGTGGAACACAACCGCGACAAAAACCTAGATTTAACGGTGTTTTTTGGACACAAGAGTGCCTCTGCCAGTACCTCGGACTTTAGTGAGGCCGCGATTCACGATACGGTGCGCGCGGCGTGCTCCATCGCTCAATATATGGCAGAAGACGAATGCACCGGGTTGGCCGACGCTGAGCGGCTGGCCGCGGACATCCCGGATCTTGATCTCTACCATCCATGGCGTCCTGGTACCAAGCAAGCCATCGAGCTGGCGCGCGAGTGCGAGACAGCAGCGCGGGGTGTGGATGCACGGATAAAAAATTCGGAGGGTGCCACCGTCTCCAGCCATGAAGGCACAGGGGTCTATGGCAACACACATGGTTTCATCGCCGCCGTGCCGACTACCCGGCATAGCCTGAGCTGCAGTGTCATCGCACAGGAAAATGGCGGCATGCAACGTGATTACTGGTATTCGGTGGCGCGCGACTCCACCGATTTGGAGACGTCAGTGCAAGTTGGACGCAAGGCGGGCGAGCGCGCGTTACGTCGTCTGGGGGCACGCAAACTGAGCACCCGTGACACGTCAGTGGTATTTGAGGCGCCGGTTGCGTCAAGCCTGCTGTCGCATCTCGTAAGCGCGATACGAGGATCCAGTCTTTACCGAGAGGCGTCTTTTTTGTTGGACCATATTGGTAAAAAGATATTCACCGACCACGTCAGCATCTGTGAACAGCCCCACATAAAGAAGGCGCTGGGGAGTGCTGTGTTCGACAACGAGGGAGTCGCCACCGCGACGCGCGATATCGTTGCCGCGGGCGTACTTCAAAGCTACGTGCTCGACTCTTACTCGGCGCGCAAGCTTGGTTTACACACCACCGGCAACGCGGGCGGCGTCCACAACCTTGAGATCAGCAGGGGCGAACGTGACTTGGCTGCTTTGCTGCGTGACATGGGCACGGGTCTCTTGATTACGGAGCTGATCGGGTTCGGTGTCAATATCGTAACCGGCGACTATTCCCGGGGTGCCAGCGGATTCTGGGTCGACGGCGGCGAAATCCAGTATCCAGTGGAGGAAATCACAGTCGCCGGCAATCTCAAAAGCATGTTCATGGATGTCGTGGCTGTCGGAAGTGATATCGATACGAGAGGAAACATCCGTACGGGTTCGATCCTGATCGGCAACATGACGGTTGCAGGAGACTGAAAGACTCCTACCTGTAGCCGTCGTTTGTCGCTGCCCGCCACTCGGCGATTCGCCTCGTGACACCGAGTTCCTGATCCCAATCTCATTCTTGCCTGATCGTTGTTTTATTTAGCGCGCTACCGCCTGATCGCAAGCGCGCTTACCCATATAGCGTGTTGCCATTAGATCCTCTGCGGAAGCAGGAAATGGCAACCGCCCCAATGTTAGAATACAAAACTTTTGCTAGCTCCGTTGAAACTAACCCGATCGAGCGCCAGCCTATGACGACGGCGACATCACAACAAGAGACGGACCATCTGAGCGCGATTCTCGCGGCATTGGAGAGCGAGCGCACGCAAGAGGTCGGCAGTATCCTGGCCGGTCTGCATCCCGCCAACATCGCTGACTTATTGGAAGCGATACCGCCTGAACAACGCCACACCGCGTGGCGTCAGGTGGACGCGAAAGTCATGGGTGAAGTCCTGCTTGAAGTCCCAGAGGCGGTCCGCGGCGACCTGTTGCAGGAGATGGACCACGCGTCCCTGGTTATGGCGGTGCAGGCGCTGGATACCGACGACATCGCCGACCTATTGCCTGAGCTATCAGCCGACGTCACTGCCGAGATTCTGTTTTTCATGGACAAGCAGGATCGGCAACGACTCGATGCAGTGTTATCTTTTCCCGAGGACACAGCAGGCGGGTTGATGGATGTGGATGCGGTGGTTGTGCGCGAAACCGTTACGCTTCAGGTAGTGCTGCGCTACTTGCGCTTGCGCGGCGAACTGCCTGAGCACATGCACGAGCTGTATGTAGTTGATCACTCGAGTCGCTTGGTCGGCAGCCTGCAACTGGCAAAGGTGGTCACCTCAGATCCAAAGCTTCGGGTCAGGAGCGTGATGGAGGAGAAGCCGATCAAGTTTTCGGCGCTAACCCCGGACAATGAAGTGGCCGATGCATTTGAGGATTACGATCTCATCACTGCACCCGTAGTCGATGAAGACGACCGATTACTCGGTCGTATCACAGTTGACGATGTCGTAGATGTGATCCGTGAAAAAGCGGACCACTCCGTGATGGCTCCCGCCGGACTGAGTGAAGAAGTCGATATCTTCGCACCGGTCGCACGCAGTGCGCGCGATCGCGCTGTATGGCTAGGGGTCAATCTAATTACGGCTATTATCGCCTCTTGGGTGATTGGTCTTTTCGAGCATACGATTGAAAAGGTTGTTGCGCTCGCGGTGCTCATGCCCATTGTTGCGAGTATGGGTGGCAACGCTGGCACACAGACGGTGACACTCGTTGTGCGGGGCCTGGCCCTCGGAACTATAACCGATGCCAATGCACGGAGATTGCTGATCAGTGAACTGATGGTGGGTGCGCTCAATAGCATGTTATGGGCTTTGATCGTGGCGGTGGTGGCTATCGCGTGGTTTCACCATTTTGGGCTTGGCTTGATCATCGCACTGGCCATGGTTATTAATCTGGTGTTCGCGGCACTCGCGGGCGTCGTGATCCCGGTCGGTGTGCGTCGCTTGGGCGTCGATCCAGCACTGGCCAGCGGCGTGGCGCTAACCACCGTCACCGACGTAGTCGGTTTCTTTGCGTTTCTGGGACTCGCCACGCTGTTTCTCATTTAAGCACCTGTTGTCGGTGACGTGCGCCAGACGCACCGTATTGAAACGGCGCGTGATTCCTATACACTCTAGTTGATCGTTCGGTCAGTATTACCGGGGGATAGCGGCCGTGCAAAGTCAATGGAGGCGGCTTCACTCCGTTGAAACGACCATTTATCTGTTAAATTTGCTTTGTGCGTGGATTTGTGATTTGTTGAAAGAGACAAATGGTGCCTAATATTCTGAACTTGTTAAAGAAGGCCATCAACGAGCGGCGTTGCCTTGCACTCCGATATCGTGATCAAGGCGGTGTTCGCGTTGTTGAGCCGCACGCCGCTTATACTCGCGAAAGTGGTGAGGTGGTCGTCGATTGTTACCAGACCCGCGGTTATTCGTCGTCTGGCAGACAGCCCCCTTTTTGGAAACGGTTTCGCATAAAGAAGATTGCAGCCCTCTCCGTGCTAAAAGATACGTTTACACCACGCGTGGAGGAAGGATTCAGCAGCGACAAATCGAAGTACAAACGGGATGCGGTGGCCATAGTAGACGACGGTAGACCTACTTATATGTACTCACCCGAGGCGCTCAAAGAGATGGGGCCTTTCCTGCCTGATGACATGCGCAAATATCATTGACCTACGCGGTCGCGTGTACGCCAACGTCACTGCAGCTGCGCCGGTTTAAATCCCCTTAGCCTTCCGCCTCAACCAACCCGTCAGGACAGCTCTCGATGTCGAATCTGCGTCGTTATGTCCTTCTGCGCGAAGTACTCTGCAAGCCTGCGCACCATATAGACTGACCGATGTTGCCCACCGGTGCAGCCCACCGCGATCGTCATGTAGCTGCGCTGCTCGCGTTCGAAATGCGGCAGCCATTTTTCCAGGAGAGCGCAGATGTCCTGAAACATGTCATGCACGTGCTGATGCTGCTCAAGGAACTTCACGACCGGTTGTTCGAGTCCGGTGAATTTGCGCAACTCAGATTCCCAATACGGATTGGGTAGGCACCGTATGTCAAACACGTAATCAGCATCTAAAGGTGTTCCGTGTTTGAAACCGAAGGACTCGAACAACAAAGTGAGCCCTTCAGTGTCTTCACCGCCCGCGAAGTCGTGCACCTGTTGACGCAAGTCGTATGGCGTCGTATGTGTTGTGTCAATCCGCAAGGCAGCGCCGAAAGATATCGGTTCGAGTAGCGTCTTCTCGAGACGAATGCCTTCGAGCAACGACGTTCTTTCATCCGTTAACGGGTGCTTGCGTCGGGTTTCTTTGAATCGTTTAACGAGTATGGACTCTTCTGCTTCCAGAAAAACGATTTTGTACTGAATCCCTAGGGATTTCAGCTCTTCTAGGCTCTTCGGCACATCGTCGAGGAAGGCGCGATTACGTGCATCAATGCCAAACGCCACATTTCTTAGGGTATCGCTATTCGTGCCGATGATCTGCCGCGCAACGTGCGGCAGCATCGCCACGGGCAGATTATCGATGCAATAGAAGCCCATATCTTCCAGGGCCTGGAGGGCAATACTCTTACCAGAACCGGAAAGCCCGCTGATGATGAAGAAACTCATCTGTGTGTCGACTTGCCAATGGTCGTTTGCTGTGTCTCCATAAACCCGTAACGTGCATCGTCGGTTCTAATGATGCTGTCGAATCAAAACCCAGCGCGATGTACAGGAACGCTTGTAGTCCCCGCTCTGAGTTCGATTGGTCCACGGCTTGGCATCGAACAGATCGTTTGTGGCCAGCTGGTAACCATGACGCCCACAGCGGGTCAGCCGGCTCCACGGTTAGCGAGGCTGGTATAACTGGTAAGCGTATCGTGGTTGTTTTGAGCGCTCCGTGCGTTCAGTAGCGGCTCCGTAAGTCCTTATTGCTGAAGAGTGTCGCAAGTTGTGCAGTTCATGAATTCTAGTATTTCTTTATATGTTCCTTACTGATGAGTATCCTTAAGATCACCTTCGACGCCCGGAGTCCTTGCCGGTGCGATGATGGTTGGTCGTGGTTTTCTCTTTATGCTTACGTATCTGTCGATCGAGTTTGTCTGCTAGGAAATCAATCGCCGCGTACATATTTTCACCTTCAGCATTCGCATGCAAGGTAGCGCCCTTGGCACGAATAGTTGCCTCCGCTTTATGTCGGTTCTTCTGAATCTGTAGGACTACGTTCGTTGTCGTGACGTGATCAAAGTGCTTCTGTATCCGCCCCAATTTCTCTGACGCATAAGCACGCAAAGGTTCTGTGATCGCGATGTGCTGGCCACTTACCGTAATCTGCATGAAAGTTCTCTTCAGCCCTATATGATAGATTTTCTCTGGTTTGACGGCGGTATGTTCATCGATTCGCGATACTTCGCAACTGTTCGTCTGGCAACGTTTATGCCCTGCTGTTCGAGGAGCTTGGCTATCTTACTGTCGCTGATCGGTCTTGAGGGAGGTTCGTTCTCAACCAGTTTCTTTATGAGAGAGCGAATGGCGGTAGCGGAACATGTCCCTCCATCGGCAGTGCTAACGTGACTCGAGAAGAAGTACTTCAACTCGAAGATACCTCGTGGACTGAGCATATATTTGTTTGTCGTGACACGAGAGATAGTAGACTCATGCATCTCTACGGATTCGGCGATATCATGAAGCACCAGGGGTTTCATCGCCTCCGGTCCGTGCTCAAAGAACGCGCGCTGCCGATCGACAATAGTACGGGCGACTTTAAGCAGGGTTTCGTTGCGACTGTTGAGGCTCTTGATGAACCAGCGGGCCTGCTGTAGCTGATCCTGTAGGTACTTGTTCTCCGCACTTGTATCGCCGCGGTTTATCAGCTTTTCATATTCGCGATTAATGCGCAGTCGCGGGGCAACCTCGCCATTCATCTCTGCCCGCCAAACGCCCTTGTACTTCCGGACAATAATGTCCGGCACGATGTAGTTGGTCTGAACCGCCTGTACGCTGGCGCCCGGACGTGGGTTGAGACTTCGTAGCAGCCGTACCGCGTGTTGCAGTTCCTCCTGGCGGATCTTCGTTTGTCGGCGAAGCCCTGAGTAATCACGATTCGCTAGCATGGCGAGATATTCTGATTTTGCTAGCTGGCGGGTCTGTTCTAGGTAAGGTGTGTTCGGATCCATAGTACGCAGCTGCAGCTGCAGACACTCGCTCAGATCCCGCGCCGCGACACCGACTGGATCGAAGTTCTGAACCTGGTGTAGGACGGCTTCTATCTCATCCAGCTCGATCTCTTGCCCCTCGCCGAGAATCTGCTGTATCTCCTCCAGTGTACATGTTAGATAACCGTCTTCGTTTATGGAGTCGATGATAGCAAGCGCGATCTCGCGATCGGTGTCGGAGAACGGCGTCATCTGCATTTGCCAGTACAAATGATCCCGAAGCGTCAGTGGCCGGCTATTTCGAGCGTCTATATCGGGAAGGGAGTCATCTCCGTCGCTGCGCACAGCAGCCCCCGATGGCACCTCAAAGGTATCACCCCAATCGGTATCGCTGCCTGGACCGTCATCGACGTTCGGCTGGTCCATTTCCATGTCTGTCGGTTGTAGCGCACCGCTGTCGGGCTGGCTATTTTCGACGTCTTTATCGAACTCGCTTAGCGGTTCTTCGGTCTTCTGTTCGGCAGACTCCTCTTCCTTTTCTTCCAGTAGTGGATTGCTTTCTAACGCCTCTTGAATCTCCTGTTGCAGTTCGATGGACGAAAGCTGCAACAGCCGTATGGCCTGCTGCAGCTGTGGCGTGATCGTAAGGTGTTGACCGAGTTGCAGGTCAAGAGACTGCTTCATAGAGTAAGGCCCTGCTCAGCGCATGGACTTCATTCCGTCAAGAGCTGCGCCGTCAACTAGCAATATATCTTTCACGTACACTATAACTCTAGTCTAGCCCCTTTCAGGCTTAGACGCACACGCGTGAAGAAGTTGATATAGGCCGGCACTGGGCAGTCTCAGCGGGCAGGCGAGAGCTGAGACCGTCCCCCGTTTCAGAGGCGAAAGTGTTCGCCCAGGTAGACCTTTCTCACGTTTTCATTGTATAGGATATCCTCGGGTGTGCCTGCTGTTAGCACCTGCCCATCGCTGAGGATGTATGCCCGGTCGCAAATCTTGAGGGTTTCTCTGACGTTGTGGTCGGTGATGAGAATGCCGATATCGAGGCTCTGTAAGTGTCTGATTAAATGTTGAATCTCCAGGACGGAGATGGGATCTACACCGGCGAATGGCTCATCCAGCAGCATAAAACGCGGCTCGCTGGCGAGTGCCCGTGCGATCTCCACCCGCCGGCGCTCCCCGCCGGAGAGGCTGATTCCGAGCGTGTTGCGCCGGTCGGCGATGCGCAGCTCCTGCAACAGTTCCTCCAAGCGCTGCGCGCGTTTTGCTTGCCCGATGTCTTTGCGGGTTTCCAAGATCGCCAGAATGTTTTCCTCTACCGTTAGCCTGCGGAACACCGACGGTTCCTGCGGTAGATAGCCGAGGCCAAGTCGTGCGCGCTCGTGCATTGGGAGCCCGCTGATCGGCTTGTCGTCAAGCTTTATCTCGCCGCTTTCCATCGGCACGAGGCCCACAATCATATAAAAGCAGGTGGTTTTACCTGCGCCATTGGGGCCAAGTAGACCTACTACATCGCCGGTCTTTATTTCTAGCGACACATCGCGGACGACTCGCCGTCCCTTGTACTGTTTGCTCAGGTGTTTAACAGATAACGTGCTCACGTATCTTTGGCTGGTGACCTAATTGCCGCGGGAACGCTCTTTGCGCCGGATCGATATATAGCAGCGCGTGCCGGAGCTACCACCCTGAGCCACGAAGTGTCTCGCGTCCAAGTCATAGTGCAATTGCGGGCAGCGGAGCTCGGACCCTTCTTGCTGCAACATGACGTTACCGAACAGGTCGAGTT
Organism: Acidiferrobacterales bacterium; assembly: GCA_046760105.1. GTDB lineage: Bacteria > Pseudomonadota > Gammaproteobacteria > Acidiferrobacterales > SPGG2 > JBHIDJ01. The sequence continues at coordinate 27,230 of JBHIDJ010000007.1, forward strand.
TTCGACTCTTTACGTAATACTTTACGTGTTCTGCTTCGGCATGCATTTCTTCTTCGCGATCTTCGGGCCGGTATCTAACGTTGACGGGTTTTCCAAATGCATCGAAGGTGTCGATCTCATCATCCTTGATACGCAATTCAATCCTATCCGCCTTTAAAGAGAGCGTACCGTCGGTCAACGATACGTCACCAGTATAAGTAGCAGTATCGGTTCTATCGTCAATTTCGATGGTACGGGCATACACTTTGATCGGTTCACCCTTATCCTGTTCTATCGCCAACGCAGGCACAGGCACGATAAGGGAGGCAGCAAATACAACCGCGATCAGGGGATTCTTCCAATCGAGATACATTTCGCTTTACAGCACAGTCGGATGCAACGTTATGACAGATCGAAATCGATGTATCAATCCAATAACACGCGAGCCATGGTTGTAATCATTTCGGTCCGTTGACCCGACGAGTTGTTTTCACGGATGATTTTAACGTTTCCCGTCATGATTACTTCTTTTGTGGCATTGTCAAGGCGAGCAAAATCGGCCCATGTATGAACTGGCGCTCGGCCGGGGCTGTATTGCACAAGGTGGGGTTTCGTCAGACGTGCGGTATCATTATGCGGATAGTGTTGCATGCGCTCAGCCGTCAGCGTGTATTTGCGCTGCCCTTGCGCATCCATAACCGTCGCCCGAAAGTCTTCAATGTAATAGTCGGGATCCTGACTGTCTATGGTCATCATCATCGGCCGTTGTACCGTGATTGTCTGTAGAAGCCACCATGATAGGCCTGCGGCCGTCAACAGCAGTGCTGCAAGTAATGCCCTTCTCACATTCCAGCCCATAGCCATGCGCCGTCAGAGGTAGCGCTGAATCTCCGCAACATATGTGCCTTGCGCGTGCATAATCACCTCGCATAGCTCACGTACCGCCCCTTGTCCGCCGCTACTTGGAGTCACCCAATGGGCGTAGTGCTTCACCAGTGTGTGGCCATCGCTGACCGCAACCGCGAGCCCCGCCTTCAGCATAATTGGCAGATCGGTTACGTCATCACCAAGAAAGGCCGCCTGCGCTGGTTCTATTCGTAGCTTGGCTAGCAGGCCTTGAAACACTGGCAGTTTGTCCTCACACCCTTGGAATACGTGCTTGATACCAAGCTCCGTCACCCTCCGTTCAACAAGCCTCGAGGTGCGACCTGTAATGATGCCGATCTCGACACCCGTGCGCTGAAGCATTTTGATTCCGTGCCCGTCACGCGAATGGAAGGCCTTGTATTCCTTTCCATCATCGTCCATCAGTAGCTTGCCGTCAGTGAGAACGCCGTCAACATCAAACACGACCACTCTTACTTTGGCCGCGAGCTCACGGACCATCGCATCGAGCTTGTAGGGTGGTGCCAGGATTTCGTGCATCAGACGATATTGGTTTCAGTAAATCGCACGTAATGAATGCCACAAGTGATTTCCATTCCCGCTAATGTCCGGTGTCCCAGAATGCGCAGCCACCCGAGTATATATAAATGCTGATATATATCATAAAAGGCTATCGGTTGGCCGCGGACTGCTGGCAGTATAACAGCTACTGCAGCCGTATCGGGATCACAAAGCGCGTGGTTTATGCGGTTGCAGATCACTGACCCGGAAGCGCAGTGGCCTGCAACTGAACACGGCGCCAGCGCCAGCGGTGAGTACCCGGGGCCTGCTGACCCCGCACCACCCAAAAAGATGCCTGAACGACATGCGTGCGAGGTGGATCGTGATCGTATCTTGCGGTTCGTCTATATGCTATAAAATTGCGAATGCGCGTACAGCATGTTTGCTGTCAACTATAGGTTGTACAAGGGGAGAATGGCTGGAAGGTATACGACATCATGATCGAAGGCGTAAGCTTGGTGACTAATTATCGCACTATGTATGGAGAAAAAATCAAAAAGGTAGGCATCGACGCGTTAATCGCAAACTTGCGCGTCGAGCCGAAGGCGTCAAAGTGAACGCGACAGCGCTCGTAAATCAAAAAGACGGCTATGCTGAGATCCACGGTGAGCTGACTTTCGATACGGTACCCGGCCTCTGCGAGCGATCTGCCGCTATGATGCAAGGCGATTACCCCGTGGTAACGGTTGACATGAGGCATGTTTCGAGGGCTGATAGCGCGGGACTTGCCCTAATGGTGCAATGGTTACGATTGGCGAGGGCTGCCAATCGCCAGTTGCAGTTTATCTCCGTGCCTGAACAGGTACGTCAGCTCCTTCGTGTCAGCGGGCTTGACGAGGCCTTTTCCGTTAACTGAAAGACGCGTCGAGCGTGTCTAACGCCATCGAAATCAGTAACGTTGATAAGCATTTTCCCGGTGTACACGCGCTCAAGGGTATCAGTTTTTCTATCGGACGCGGCGAATTCTTCGGTCTGCTGGGGCCGAACGGCGCGGGCAAATCGACTTTAATAAATATCATCGCCGGTCTCACGCGCGCAGATTCCGGGATAGTATCGGTACTCGGGTACGACGTGGTCAGGCAATATCGCTTTTCGCGACAACGCCTGGGAGTGGTCCCGCAAGAGCTGGTTTTCGATCCATTTTTTACTGTTCGCGAAGTGCTGCAAATCCAGTCCGGTTACTTTGGCCTGGGTCATGACAATGACGCGTGGATAAACGAACTACTGGATGCGCTGGACTTGATGGGTAAGGTGACGGCCAATATGCGCTCGTTGTCTGGCGGTATGAAGCGACGGGTTTTGATCGCACAAGCGCTTGTTCACAAACCGGAGGTCGTTGTTCTGGATGAACCTACTGCCGGTGTCGACTTAGCTCTGCGCAAGGCGCTGTGGGATTTCATCCGCCGCCTGCATCGGGAAGGACACACGATCGTGTTAACTACCCACTACCTGGAAGAGGCGGAAGCGCTGTGTGAGCGGATTGCAATCTTGAATCACGGGAGCGTGGTTGCGCTGGACGCCACGCATAGCCTTTTGCAACGGGGTATTGGTAAAACGATCCACGTGTGTGTTACGACAAAAGAGCCGGTAGCAATGCTCCCGCCAAACCTGCAGGTCAATCTGCGCGGCAGGGACGGCAAGCAGCTTGAATTCCGGCTGGATAGGAGCGTCGACTCCATCGGTGAATTTCTCGAAAGATTGCGCGCGGCAGGGCTGGTGATAACCGATTTGCATACGGAAGAGCCAGATCTGGAGGACGTTTTTCTAGAGCTTACACGTGGGCGAGTGGAGTGAATATTCGCGGCTTTTATACGCTCCTTTATAAGGAACTGTTGCGTTTCTGTAAGATATCGTTGCAGACCCTGGGGGCACCCATTGTGACGACGCTTTTGTACTTGCTGGTGTTCGCACAGGTGTTCGAAGGTCGCATCCAGGTTTTCGAAGGCGTCAGTTACACAGCGTTCCTGGTTCCTGGGCTCGTGATGATGTCCGTCATCCAAAATGCTTTCGCGAACAGCTCATCAAGCCTGATTCAGTCAAAGGTCACCGGTAATATCGTGTTTGTCTTGTTGACACCATTGACAAGCCTTGAATTTTTCTTGGCGTTTGTGCTGGCAGCGGTCGTACGCGGCCTGCTGGTAGGTGTGGGTGTCTATATCGCGTCGGTATTCTTTATTGTCTTGCCAGTGCACAGTGTTGTCTTTGTGCTGGCGTTCGCGCTGCTAGCTAGCGCCGTGCTCGGCGCCTTAGGGGTGATCGCCGGCATCTGGGCGGACAAATTCGACCATCTTGGCGCATTTCAGAATTTCTTTATCGTACCGTTGTCGTTCCTAAGCGGGGTGTTTTACTCGATTCATTCGCTGCCCGCATTCTGGCAGAAGCTGTCACAGTTCAATCCGTTTTTTTACATGATTGACGGGTTCCGCTACGGTTTCTTTGGAGCCTCAGATATGAACCCGATATTCAGCCTGACAACAGTAGGGTTTTTCTTCTTGTTGCTTTCAGGGGTAAGCCTGGCCCTGCTGAAACAGGGGTACAAATTACGCAATTAGCACCCCCTTTTACTGGTGGCCAGCGTAGCGTATGCTTTGTTCCCCTTGAAATTACGTGATTCGCGTCGATAATAGGTGTCGACGGCGATGCAACCAGATGATATCAAGCACCTGATTGAGCAGGGCCTCGACGGCGCGCAAGCTGACGTCTCTGGCGATGGGCAACACTTCGAAGCGATCGTCGTGTCTGAGGCGTTCGCGGGTAAGACCATGGTGCAACAGCACCAATTGGTCTACCAGGCGTTGGGAGATAAAATGAAGGCCGATATTCACGCGCTGTCGCTGCGAACCTATACGCCGGAGCAGTGGGCGCAGGCACAGGTTCGTTCCGGCTGATGCTTTGCGAGGTTTGGTATGAGTGTTCAGGATAAGATCAAGGAACAAATTGCCGCAGATAAGATCGTGCTGTACATGAAGGGTACGCCAATGGCGCCGCTTTGTGGCTTTTCCGCCCGGTCAACCCAGCTCCTTGAAGCGTGTGGTGCGAAGTTTACTGCCGTCGATGTGTTGGCGGATCCCGCGCTCCGGGAAGGGATCAAGCAGTTTTCCAGCTGGCCGACTATTCCGCAGCTTTATATCAACGGGCAGTTCGTTGGTGGGTGTGACATCATTATGGAGCTGTTCCAGCAGGGCGAGTTGCAAAAGATGGTCGCCGACGCGCAAGGCTGAGAACTTGGCAGACCCATTAGCTTTCATCATGAGGCTGCCTCCACGGTAGCCTTTTTCTTTTCAGTTGCCCCAGCCGCTGGCAGGCAGTGGTTAGTGAGTGAGACTGACGTGTCGTTAGGTGGCTAAGCGATGGATAAACTAATCGTTTCCGGCGGCATCCCGCTGCACGGCGAGATTCGTATCTCAGGCGCTAAGAACGCAGCGCTACCGGTACTCGTCGCTTCCCTGCTCACCGAGAAATCGCTGCATATCGGCAACGTTCCCCACCTGCAGGATATCACCACGACAATGGAACTACTTGGTCGCATGGGTGTACGGCTCGTGGTCGATGAAAAGATGGTAATCGAGGCCGATGCAAACGGTGTCATGTCGTTGCGTGCGCCATATGAGCTCGTGAAGACCATGCGTGCCTCCATCTTGGTTCTGGGGCCGCTGCTAGCCCGCTTCGGTGAGGCGGAGGTGTCCATGCCCGGCGGCTGCGCCATTGGATCCCGGCCAGTCAATTTACACATCAAGGGGCTCGAGGCCATGGGTGCCGACATCAAGATTGAGGACGGTTACGTGAAAGCCCGTACGAACCGGCTAAAAGGTACCCGCATATTTATGGATATGGTATCCGTCACGGGAACCGAAAATCTCATGATGGCGGCGACGCTCGCCGAAGGGACCACAGTCATCGAAAATGCAGCGCGCGAACCAGAGGTCATGGATCTGGCGAAGTGTTTGATCAACATGGGTGCGAAAATAAAAGGTGCCGGCAGCGACAAGATTACGATAGAGGGTGTCGAAACACTCGGTGGGGCATATCACGAGGTCATACCGGATCGCATCGAGACCGGGACCTATCTGGTGGCCACCGCTATGACGGGTGGGAATGTGAAGCTACGACAGGTTCAGCCGAAGCAACTCGAGGCAGTGCTGGATAAGTTGCGCGAGGCCGGCGCGGAGATCGGTGTGGGAACGGACTGGATATCACTGGACCGACGGAACAACAAACTCAAAGCGGTGAATATCAGAACGGCACCGTATCCTGCGTTTCCTACGGACATGCAGGCACAATTTGTGGCGCTTAACTGTATCGCCGAGGGCGCCGCAAGGGTGACGGAATCGATCTTTGAGAACCGTTTTATGCATGTGCTTGAGTTACAGCGCATGGGTGCGAATATTGAAATGCAAGGCAACACCGCCATTGTGCGCGGTGTACGGCGCCTAAAGGGTGCACCGGTGATGGCGACCGACCTGCGCGCATCGGCGAGTCTCGCGCTGGCTGGGCTCGTCGCCGAGTCCGATACCATCGTCGATCGAATCTATCACATCGACCGTGGCTATGAATGTATTGAAGAGAAGTTGGCACAGCTCGGTGCACGTATACGTAGAGTGCCCGGTACGCTTGCGATGACCAGGGCGGTCAATAACTGACCAATTGACAAGGCCCGGAAGCCATGCGGACCGCTTTGACTATCGCACTGTCGAAGGGCCGGATCCTGGAGGAAGGCCTGCCACTGTTGACGCGGGTTGGGATTGAACCCGCGGATGATCCCGAAACGAGCCGCAAGCTTGTGCTGGATACGTCCCGGCGCGATGTCAAACTGATAGTCATTCGCGCTGCTGACGTGCCTACATATGTACAATACGGCGCTGCCGAGCTGGGGTTCGCAGGCAAGGACATGCTCATGGAGTTCGATGGTGAAGGGTTGTATGAACTGCTTGATCTGAAGATTGCACGTTGTCGTCTCGTCGTGGCTGAGCCGGATCAGCTGGCGGCGTGCGATGATCCGCGAAACTGGACGCGTCTGCGCATTGCGACGAAATATGTGAAGACGACACGTCGGCATTTTGCAGCGAAGGGTATACAGACCGACATCATCAGACTATACGGTTCCATGGAGCTCGCACCGCTTGTCGGGCTTTCGGATCGTATTGTCGACCTGGTGCATACAGGCCAAACGTTGAAGGCCAATGGGCTTGTAGAGGTGGAACACATTGCCGATATTAGTGCGCGCCTGGTCGCGAACAAGGCATCAGCGAAAATGAAGCATGCGGCCGTAAAGGCGCTGCTCCGACAGCTGGCCGAAGCCGTGCAGTAAACGTTTTATGCAGACACTAAAGCTACGGGTACTGAGTACCCGGTTACCCGAGTTTGAAGCCGACTTCCGAGGGTTACTCGATCGCGGTTGCGCGGATGGTGCACATGTGGAGGATACCGTGTGCACGATAGTGGTGGATGTACGTACGCGTGGCGATGCGGCGTTGATCGATTACACACAGCGCCTCGATAACCATCAGGTCACAACGGCGGCTGAGCTCGAGATCCCGCGCAGCCGTCTCGAGGAGGCCGCCGCGTCGCTTGCACACGCTCAACGCGCGGCGATGGAACGGGCGGCAAACAGGATACGAGAATACCATGAGCACCAGATCACCAGCTCGTGGCGCTACTACGATAATGATGGCACACTGCTAGGGCAACAGGTTACGCCGCTGGCACGGATAGGAATGTATGTGCCAGGCGGCAAGGCAGCATATCCATCGTCTGTGTTGATGAACGCGATTCCGGCCAAGGTTGCGGGCGTTGCGGAGATTCTTATGGTTGTGCCTGCGCCGGGCGGTGAACTCAACGACATGGTGCTGGCAGCGGCGAGACTGGTTGGTGTCGACCGCGTCTTTACAGTGGGTGGTGCGCAAGCGATTGCGGCGTTAGCCTACGGCACGAAGACGATACCGCCTGTCGACAAGATCGTTGGGCCAGGTAATGCCTATGTAACGGCTGCCAAGCGCATCGTTTTTGGGCAAGTGGACATTGACATGATCGCGGGGCCATCGGAGGTGGTCATTGTATGTGATGGCCGGACCGATCCGGCGTGGGTGGCCATGGACTTGTTTGCGCAGGCCGAACACGACGAGGATGCGCAAGCCATACTCCTTAGTCTGAACGAGCCGTTTACACGGCACGTGCACGACACTATCGGGCAGCTGCTCAATGGTATGGAGCGGCGCGCGGTGATCCAGACATCGCTTGAACGACACGGTGCGTTGATTAGCGTGCGCGACCTTGATGAAGCCATTGATCTAGTCAACCGGCTCGCACCTGAACATCTGCAGCTGTCAATTGAGGAACCGCTGTCCGTTGCCGAGCGCGTACGCCACGCTGGGGCCATCTTTATGGGACGCTACACAGCGGAAGTGTTCGGCGATTATTGTGCTGGGCCCAACCATGTGTTGCCAACCGCGGGTACAGCGCGTTTTAGTTCGCCTTTGGGGGTCTACGATTTCCAGAAACGTACGAGCCTCGTTATGTGCACCAAGAAAGGTGCAACGAGCCTTGCCAAGACCGCCTCCGTGTTGGCGCGCAGTGAAGGTTTGGCTGCGCACGCGCGATCGGCGGAATATAGGATCGAAGATAGTAGCAAGTAGCAAGTGGCAAGTAGCAAGGTGAAAGATGCTTTTCTCTTGCTACTTCTAACTTGCTACTTCAAACTCGTTTTATGAGCATCAACGACAAAGTCGCCAGCCTCATCCGTCCCGAGGTTCTTGAGTTAAAGGCCTATGCGGTACCGGACTCGACCGGACTAATCAAGCTTGATGCTAATGAGAATCCCTTTCCGTGGCCGCCCGAGATAATTCAGGCGTGGCTCGAGGTGCTAAGTAATGTTCAGGTGAATAGGTACCCAGATCCTGATGCGCGCCGCCTGAAGGAACGCCTATGTCAAGCGATGGCGCTTCCCGCAGGCATGGATGTGTTGCTTGGTAACGGTTCCGACGAGTTGATCCAGATTGTCCTTATGGCACTGGCACGTCCGGGGAGTCAGGTACTGGCGCCGGCGCCAAGTTTCACCATGTATGAGATCGTCGCGAAAAGTGTGGGAATGAAATTCATCAGCGTTCCGCTAACGGATAGTTTCGATCTAGATGTGCCCGCGGTTCGCACGATGATGAAAATGCAGAGACCGGCTGTTACCTTTCTCGCGTATCCAAATGCGCCAACAGGAAACCTCTTTGCGGCCGACGATGTGGAAGCCATCATCCGAGAATCGGATGGACTAGTGGTAGTCGATGAGGCCTATTTTCCATTTACCGATGCGACTTTTATGCACCGCCTGGACCACTATGACAATCTGCTGGTGATGCGCACCGTATCTAAACTGGGGTTGGCCGGATTGCGGCTAGGACTGCTAGTTGGCAACCAAGCTTGGCTTGCAGAATTTAACAAGGTGAGATTGCCCTACAACGTCAACAGCCTCACGCAGGCGAGCGCCGAATTTGCGCTCGCCAATCACGAGTTTTTGGATCAGCAGGCGGTCTGGATTCGAGCAGAGCGCGGAAAGTTGTTTGCCGCGCTCAAGGAGATGTCTGCTATCCAGGTTTGGCCAAGCGAGGCCAACTTCATTCTCTTTCGAGTACAGAATGGAGACGCTACCCACGTATACGACGCGCTGCAAGCGGCTGGCGTGTTGGTCAAGAACCTCGATGAGTCCGGTGCTCTTAGGGGGTGCCTACGCGTAGCCGTGGGCACCGTCAAGGAAAACGAAGCATTTTTGGCTGCACTCAGGGCAGCGGTTTGAGGCGCGCCGGGCCCACTAGGTTGTGATACCATGCGCCTCCTTCGTTGATGAAACTTTCATGCCGTGGCTGAGCGGATAGCCCACGTTTCGCGCACGACCAAGGAAACACAGATTAGTGTTGCGCTTAATCTAGATGGCGTAGGCACGTCTAAACTCGACGCCGGCTTGCCATTCCTTGAGCATATGCTCGATCAGGTGGCGCGCCACGGCTTGATCGACCTGACAATCAAGGCGAAGGGCGACCTCACGGTTGACGCACATCATACGGTGGAAGATGTCGGTATAACCTTCGGTCAGGCTGTGACAAAGGCACTTGGTGACAAAAAGGGAATCCGTCGCTATGGCCATGCCTATATCCCTTTAGACGAGGCCTTGAGTCGGGTGGTCATAGATTTTTCCGGGCGACCGGGGCTCGAATATCGGGTCGACTTCCCGCGCGCGCGGATCTCCGACTTCGATGTGGATCTGATTCATGAGTTTTTTCACGGCTTCTGCAACCATGCCCTGGTGACCTTGCATATTGATAGCTTACAAGGCAAGAACTCCCATCACATCGCCGAGACTGTATTTAAGGCGTTTGGCCGCGCGCTCCGGATGGGCGTTGAGCGTGACTCACGAACGAAGGAAATCGTCCCCTCGACCAAAGGTAGTTTGTAACAACGCTCCAACAGAATCCATTTACTGGTGCGACCCGTTACGCCCGCACCGTCGACTGGCATCAGCATGATGATCTGACCACACGTATGAAGAAGATAGCGGTTGTCGATTACGGCATGGGCAATTTACGCTCGGTGTGCAAAGCCATCGAGCATATCGTGCCGTCGGTCAGCGTAGACATTACCTCGGATCCGACCGCTGTGCGCAGGGCGGATAGTGTCGTGTTCCCGGGCCAAGGGGCCATTAGGGGTTGCGTGGCGGCACTCGACGCGCGTGACCTGCGTGAGGTTTTGCATGAAGCGATGCAGACCAAACCATTTCTCGGGATCTGCCTAGGTTTGCAGGCGCTGTATGAGTTCAGTGAGGAGGGTGGGGGAATAGCTGGTTTGAATGTCCTGCCCGGGCGTGTACGGCTATTCCCGCGGGAGTACATGTACGACGCCGCAACCGGCCAACCCTTAAAGGTACCGCATATGGGATGGAATAAAGTTAGCCAGGTCGCCGAGCATCCCGTGTGGGATCGCATCACTCAGGACGAGCGCTTCTATTTTGTTCATAGCTATTACGTTGAGTCCGTTGATGACCGCTATGTCGTCGGCATGACCGAGTATGGGGTCCGGTTTACCTCCGCTGCCGCGCGCGCGAATGTGTTTGCTATCCAATGTCATCCGGAAAAGAGCCAGCAAGCGGGGCTGCGACTGCTGGAAAATTTTGTAAATTGGGATGGGAGCTGGTAATTCGGTACAAAACAAAGTTGCCAAGATGATCTATTACGCATATCCAGATGTCGTTTCTAGTTATACCGGCTATTGATCTGAAAGGCGGCAAATGCGTGCGCTTGCGCCAGGGCCGCATGGATAAGGAGACAGTATTCTCCGAGGATCCTGTGGCTACTGCCGCACGCTGGTTAGATGCAGGAGCTCGCCGCCTGCATGTCGTCGACTTGGACGGTGCGCACGCAGGCAGACCTGTTAATGCGGCAGTGATTGACGCCATCGCCGAGGCGGTTCCGGATCTGCCCGTTCAGGTCGGCGGCGGTGTGCGCGATGAGGATGTCGTGCAAACGTACTTGGACGTCGGCGTGAGCTACGTGATACTTGGCACTAACGCCGTAACCGTTCCGCATTTCGTTGCCGATATGTGCGCCGAATTTCCAGGTCACATCATCGTCGGTCTCGATGCCAAGGATGGTAGAGTGGCCGTCGACGGCTGGTCAAAGTTGTCGAAGCATGACGTGATCGACCTCGCTAAGCGCTTTCAAGACGACGGTGTCGCGGCAATCGTGTATACCGACATCGGTCGCGACGGGATGATGACGGGCGTAAATATAGAGGCTACCGTCAAGCTTGCCAAAGCGATTTCTATACCCGTTATCGCGTCCGGTGGAATCACGAACTTAGAAGACGTTCGGGCGCTCTGCGAGGTGGCCGATAACGGCATCATCGGTGCCATCACGGGGCGTGCGCTTTACGAGGGCTCGCTTGATCTTGCGGAAGCACAGAAACTGGCGGACGAACTCAGTTAAACTTCCAACGCGAAGACGCAAAGGGCTTTTGGACAGAAAAATCGCTTTTAGAAAAGATTAGAAAATTCTTTGCGTCTCAGCGTCTTTGCGTTGAGTATTTTATGTGTTGTAGTTCTATGGGTCTGGCGAAACGAGTTATTCCATGTCTTGATGTGGACCACGGGCGGGTCGTGAAGGGTGTCCGCTTTGTGGATATCCGTGACGCAGGCGACCCGGTGACGGTCGCGCAACGCTATGATGAGGAGGGAGCAGATGAAATCACGTTTCTCGATATCACGGCGAGTTCCGATAATCGCGAGATCATGGCTCACGTGGTCGAGGATGTGGCGAGCCAGGTCTTTATCCCACTCACAGTCGGCGGCGGTATACGCGAACTAATGGATGTACGACGAATGCTCAACGCCGGTGCCGACAAGGTGTCGATTAACACGGCGGCAGTTAACAATGCAGATTTCGTGAAGGCAATCGCCGATCATTTTGGCGAGCAATGTATCGTTGTTGCCATAGACGCCAAACAGGTAGATCATGGTGATCGACCGGGTTGGGAAGTCTATACCCACGGCGGACGTAAACCGACAGGTATAGACGTACTCGAATGGGCGCGAACAATGGCTGAGTATGGTGCTGGCGAGATCTTATTGACCAGCATGGACCGCGACGGCACGCGTCATGGGTTCGATCTCGCGCTGACCCGCGCAGTGAGTGATGCGGTCAGCGTTCCGGTGATCGCCTCAGGTGGCGTCGGAAACCTCGACCATTTGGTCGCTGGCATTATAGAAGGACATGCCGATGCAGTGCTGGCTGCAAGCGTCTTTCATTTCGGCGAGTACACAGTGTGCGATGCTAAACGACGCATGGCCGAATCCGGTATTGAAGTCAGGCTCTAGCGTAGCGCCGAGGCACATGGGTACTCTCGCCATTGCTGTCGGTACTTCGCTCGCTGGTTTTGGTATCGGCGGTGGAATACGATGACCGAGCGGTTATTGGACGCTATAAACTGGAATCACGAAGGGCTCGTTCCGGTGATCGCCCAGGAAAACGGCACTGGGCGTGTGCTGATGCTGGCATGGATGAATCGCGATGCCTTGGCGGCGACCGTTCGTGAAAGGAAGGCTGTATACTGGTCCCGTTCGAGACGCAAACTGTGGCGCAAAGGCGAACAGTCGGGGCACGTACAGCTGGTGAAAGATATCCGAGTTGATTGTGACAACGACGTAATCCTATTAACGGTTGAGCAGACAGGGGGTATTGCCTGTCATACGGGGCGTCACAGTTGTTTTTTTCAACAACAGCAGGACGATCGATGGGTTACAGTGGAGCCGGTTTTGAAGAGTGAAGAAGAGATTTACGGTAAGAACGGATAATCCGAACGTTAGGGGGGTGACCGCAGGCAAGTGGGCTTGCGCCGTTTTCGCGGTCCCACGTGTCAGCGACGACGTTTTGGAAGCCTACCCGCCTCTATGGCAATGTTGGTAACATGGTCGAGATTCTGGATAAACTGACTAAGGTGCTCGAAGCGCGCAAGCAAGCGGACGCCCAATCTTCGTATACCGCCGGTCTGTACGCTCAAGGACTAGATGCGATTCTCAAGAAAGTCGGTGAGGAAGCGACGGAAATGATTATCGCGGCCAAATCAGGTGATTCCACGCAGATTGTGCGCGAAACGGCAGACCTTTGGTTTCATACCATGGTATTGTTGGTACATCAGGGACTCAAGCCCGACGAGGTTTTGCGAGAGCTTGAGCGTCGTTTCGGTGTTTCTGGCCTGGACGAGAAGGCGCGACGGGCGCGCCAAGTGGATGGCTAGGCGCCTGTTCTGTAAGATAGTGGGCATCATAACTGGTCGCTGGCGAGAGCGCGTACATTTACTCATGCATGTAGTGGGTAATGGAGATCTGCTCGGGAGCCGACCGAACGGAGGACGCATATGGGTGGTATTGGTATCTGGCAATTACTGATCGTTTTGCTCATCGTGGTTCTGATCTTCGGTGCTAAGAAGATCAGGAGCCTGGGGGGAGATGTTGGTGCCGCGATCAAGAACTTCAAGCATGCCGTAAAACAAGGCGATGAAGAGGAAGAACAGGAAGCAAAACAGGTTGAAAACAAGGCAGACACTGTCATCGAGGGAGAGGTCACTGCTAAGAAGAAGCAAAAGGCTTGAGTAAACGCGCGCTGATACGGTCCGAAGGCCATGTTCGATATTGGCATGGGAGAGCTGGCTCTGATCGGCCTGTTGGCGCTGATTGTGCTAGGGCCGAAGCGCTTGCCGGAGGTAGCGCGCACAGCTGGTCTGTGGGTGGGGCGTGTGCGCCGATTCGTGGCCAGCGTAAAGGAGGATTTTGACCGTGAGCTGCGAACCGAAGAGCTTACCGACCTGCGGAAACTGCAGCAGGAACTGACCGAGACCCGCGAGCTGATACAGCGGTCATCGACCGAGACCCTTGAGGGTTTAGAGGGACGTCTTGACGCTGATCCCCTAGGCGACGTCGTCGATAAGCAACCCAAGCGTAAGTCCCCGAGTCGCGCGCGTACCGCCAAGCGAAAGAAAGCTGCGGCGCGCACAACGCGGGCGAAGAAACCTGCTACCAGAAAGAAAGATGGCAGAGCAAGAAAACCACGATCCCGCTGAGGGGACCTTTCTTTCGCATCTCGTAGAGCTGCGTAACCGTCTAATATACGCGGTTGCTGCGGTTCTTATTGTGTTTGTCGCCCTCGTTTATTTTGCGCAGGAGATTTACGTCATTGTTGCCACGCCGTTGATGGCGGCCTTGCCTGAGCAGGATAGCATGATTGCTACGGAACCGGCCGCACCATTTTTCATCCCGATCAAGCTGACGCTGGCTGTAGCCGTCGTCATTACGATCCCTTATTTGCTTTATCAGCTATGGGCATTTGTTGCGCCCGGTTTGTACCAAACCGAGCGCAAACTGGCCTTTCCGTTGCTAGTTTCTAGTACTGTGCTCTTTTACGCGGGCATGATATTCGCGTATTTCGTCGTGTTTCCGATCGCGTTTAGCTTCTTTACATCGTACGCCCCTGAAGGCGTACGGGTCATGACCGACATCCACGCCTACCTAAGCTTCGTGCTACGCATGTTTTTTGCTTTTGGGTTTGCGTTCGAGGTGCCAATCGCGATTATTCTGCTCGCACGGGCTGGGATAGTCGACCCCGATGCACTAGCATCTAAACGCCCTTATGTGGTGCTTGGTGCGTTCGTGATCGCGATGCTGATCACACCTCCGGATGCGTTTTCACAGACATTTCTTGCCATACCGATGCTGTTGTTGTTTGAAGTGGGGATTTTTTTCGCGCGTCGCATGAGGCGGCCGGAAGATGATACCGTGGGTGATGCCGATATCACAGATGAAGAGATGGACGCCGAGATCGATCAATTCGACAGGGCACTTGCTGGTGGCGGAAAAACCGGGGGGAATAAAACCAGAGGCCGCCGGTCTAAGTAAGCTTGAAACCCCTGGCCACGTTTTTACTTAGCTTCCTGCTCTTCGGTCTCTTTCCATTTCCTCTCGCGCACAATGCGTTCGCACTAGTTAATCAGCTAAGCGGGCACCCGTCACCCTACCTTGCCATGCACGCCGACGATCCGGTTGCGTAGCAAGACTGGAATGGCAAGGTAGTCGAACAAGCGCGCCGCAGGCGAAAGCTACTTTACCTCTCGATCGTACAATCCGAAATCTGCCATTTGATCCTGCGTGCAGCGGACGCGTTTGGGCGCGCCGATTACAAGATGATTGCGCGGCGCAGCCTGGACTTCATGGTGAAGGAGCTGCTGACTCCTGCGGGGGCATTTATGGCGTCGTTATCCGCCGTAGACGATGCACATATCGAAGGCGGTTACTACCTGTGGGATGAGAATCAACTGACGGCATTGCTGGGGTCGCGCGAGCGGCGTGTTTACCGGCTTGCTTGGGGAATGATCGAAGCTGCTCCGTTTGACAGTGGATACCTCCCGGTCAAAGCAATGGAACCGGCAGAGATCGCAAAGGAAATGGAGCTCAGCACTAGTGAAGTTGAAAAGCTACTCGCAAGCGCCGTGCACAAGCTCTATGCGGCTCGTAGTCAACGGGGCTTGCCCAAAGACACCAAGCTGCTGGCCGGTTGGAACGGGCTGGCGCTGTCGGCATTCGCTTATGCTGCCCGTGTTACCGGCAATAGTGGCGATCGGCAGGTGGCGCGCGGCGTACGGGACTATTTGATGCAAGAGCTCTGGGATGACGGTTCACTCCATCGTGCCGTCTCGGGTGGCAGGGTCTTGGGCCGGGCGGCGGTGGAGGACTACGCATATGTGGCGCAGGGTCTGCTTTCATGGGCCGAAGCGACGGGGCAGGAGCGCGATTTCATGTTTGCGCGCCGCGTAGCATTGGCGGCCTGGACGCGATTCTACCGGTCACGAGGGTGGCGGCTTGCCGAGGCAAGCCTGATTCAGGCGGAGGCGGCAGAGATCTGATTCTCGACGGCCCTATGCCGTTACCAGCGGGCGTATTGGCCCGCGTGTGCTTGCAGACAAGACCGGCGATTCGTCCCTTCGGGATAACGCGTTATCGGCCTTGAACTCGGGACACCGGCAACTTGCGGAGAACCCGTTGTGGAATGCCACCCATGTCGGTGCAATGATGGCCTCGTTCGACGCGCGTTGACCGGCGATCAGAGCGCAGGCGCTACCCGCTGGTGTACCGTGCGGCGTTATGTGTAATCTTTATGGTCCGCTCTCGCAATTCGGTAAAACCAAAGTCCCACAAATTCCTTAATCTCTGTTATATTACCGCCTGCCCAGGTTTGAGCAGAATTATTTCTAACAAGGGGCGAACTTGTCTGCGGGAGACTCCATGAGTGGCGAACAAGTTGACGATACCAGACGGCGCTTGCTGGTGATAACGACTGGTCTTGGCGTCGTCGGCACGGCGTTCGCTGCGGTCCCGTTTGTTGCGAGCATGATGCCCAGCGCGCGCGCGCGCGCGCTGGGGGCGCCGGTGGAAGTGGATATCAGTAAGCTCGAGCCTGGACAGCGGCTAGTAATAGAGTGGCGCGGCAAGCCTGTCTGGATCGTCAATCGTACCGAAGAGATGTTGGCCACCTTGCCAAAGCTCAATGAAAGTGTGGCAGACCCCGACTCCGAGGACAGTGAGCAGCCAAAATACGCACAAAACGAGGGGCGCTCCATCAAGCCGGAAACCCTTGTTCTGATAGGGATCTGCACCCACCTTGGATGTTCACCGCTGGCCAAGCTGAAGCCCGGTGCGGCCTCCGGTCTAGGCGGCGATTGGCTCGGCGGTTTCTTCTGTCCGTGCCATGGTTCGCTATTTGATCTCGCTGGACGTGTTTTCAAGAATGTGCCGGCGCCGACAAACCTGGTGGTCCCACCCTATTCCTATGTGAGCGATACCCGCATCGTCATCGGCGTCGATCAGAAGGAGAGCGTTGCCTGATGCAGAAACTCCTGGCCTGGGTAGATGCACGCTTCCCCCTGATCAAGGTGTGGGAAGAGCATCTGGCCAAGTACTATGCTCCAAAGAATTTCAACTTTTGGTATTACTTCGGTTCTTTGGCCATGTTGGCACTGGCCATCCAGATCCTGACCGGTATTTTTCTCGCCATACATTACAAACCTGATGCCGCACGTGCCTTCGCTTCGGTGGAGTACATTATGCGCGATGTGCCCTGGGGCTGGTTGATGCGGTACATGCACTCCACCGGCGCGTCCCTGTTCTTTGTGGTCATTTATCTGCACATGTTTCGCGCACTACTGTATGGCTCACATCGGCCACCGCGCGAACTGGTGTGGATCCTCGGTGTAGTAATGTTTATTGTACTTATGGCAACGTCATTTACCGGTTACTTGTTGCCCTGGGGCAACATGTCGTATTGGGGCGCACAGGTGATCATCTCCCTGTTCGGTGCGATTCCTTTTATCGGGGAAGGATTGGCAGAATGGATACGTGGAGACTTCGTCGTCTCCGATGCCACGCTAAACCGCTTTTTTGCCTTCCATATCGTGCTGTTTCCGTTGATACTGATTGGTCTTGTATTTCTGCATATCGTTGCCCTTCACAAAGTCGGATCAAATAATCCGGACGGCATCGAAATCAAGAAAAAGAAGGATCAGAACGGAGTGCCTTTAGACGGCATTCCCTTTCATCCGTACTACACCGTCAAGGATCTGGTCGGCGTAACCGTATTCTTGATGATATTTTCCGCGATCGTGTTCTTTGCCCCGGAGTTTGGCGGCTGGTTCCTTGAACACGACAACTTTGAACCGGCCAACATTCTGCAGACCCCGCCGGAGATCGTTCCGCTGTGGTATCTCACACCGTTTTATTCGATTTTGCGTGCCGTGACCATTGATATAGGACCGCTAACCGCCAAGTTGCTCGGGGTATTATCGATGGGATTTTCAATCGTCTTGTTCTTCTTTCTCCCCTGGTTGGATCGCTCGCCGGTGAAGTCCATACGCTATCGTGGCTGGATATACAAGACAGCGTTGATGCTGTTTGCCATCAGTTTCGTGCTCCTTGGCTATCTTGGGACTCAAAGACCCGAGGGTCCCAATCTCATTTTGGCACAGATCTGCTATGTCATTTATTTTGCGTTCTTTTTACTCATGCCCTGGTACAGCCAGATCGATAAGACCAAACCAGAACCTGGCAGGGTGACCTAAGGTTGAAGTGTATCTATCTCGCATTTTGTGTGGGCGTTATGTCAACCGTAACGCTTGCGGCTGAGGTGCCGGCATTGCACGATCCTGTGGATATCAACCTGAGTGACAAACCCTCCTTGCAACGCGGTGCGCGAATTTTCATTAATTATTGCCTGTCATGTCATAGCGCTGCGTATATGCGCTATAACCGCATGGGCAAGGATCTGAATATCAGCGACGAGTTGGTCGAGGAAAATCTGCTATTTGCCACGGATAAAATCGGTAATCTCATGAAAGCAGCGATGCCCGCCGAAGACGCTAAAAAAGCATTCGGCACAGCACCACCAGATTTAACGGTTGTATCCCGCTCGCGTGGACCCGGGTGGTTTTATAATTACATGCGCGGCTTTTACCGCGACGATACGTCTTTCACCGGGTGGAATAACATTGTTTTTCCCGACGCGGCTATGCCCCATGTCCTCTATGAATGGCAGGGCGAACAGCGGGCGGTATTCGAAGATAAGGAAGATGGCAGTAAGGAGTTTAGGCGTCTCGAGCTCGAACGCGCCGGTAGTATGAGTATAGAAGAATTTGACAACTCCATGCGTGATCTGACCAATTTCATGGTGTATCTGGGTGAACCCGCGAAGCTCGTGCGTTATCGCATCGGGGTTTACGTATTGATCTTCCTCGCTGTCTTTTTGGTTTTTATTTATCTTCTGAAAAGAGAATACTGGAAAGACGTTCACTAAACCGGTAGCGGACCGCCTTTTAGGAAGGGGGGCGTTGTGCCCCCTTTCCTATCTAGCTGGTTTTTGGAGAAAAGTGGATGGCATCTCCTGTTAACAGGAAGCCGATTATGACTTTGTACTCGGGGATCAATGATCCCTATAGTCACCGCACTCGTATTGTGCTGTTTGAAAAGGACGTCGAGTGCCGGATCGTAGAAGTCGACCCCAACAGGAAACCACGCGAGCTTGCTGATCTGAACCCCTATAATCAGGTTCCTACCATAGTCGATCGTGAGCTAGTGCTTTATGATTCGCTGATCATCAACGAGTATCTTGACGAGCGTCTGCCGCATCCGCCTTTAATGCCCGTGGACCCGGTTTCGCGCGGCCGCGCACGGCTTATGTTGATGCGTTTCGATCGCGACTGGTATAGCTTGCTGCCCACCATTACCGGTGGCGACAGACGGGCCGCGACGCGCGCCCGCAACGTTGTCCGCGATGGGCTTACGGTCATTTCGCAGATCTTCAAGGAACAGCCGTATGTACTCGGTGACGAGTTTTCGCTGGTTGATTGCGCATTGGCCCCTATTTTATGGCGGTTGGGTCACTACAGCATTAATCTGCCCCGTCAGGCAAAATCCATCATGGAGTACGCGGAACGCATATTCGCCCGCAAGTCCTTCGAGCTCAGCCTCACGGAGACAGAGCGAGACATCAGTCCGACAAAATGACCGTGGTGTTCTCCGGTGGGCGCCGCAGATTTGAGCTACTATAAAAACCATGACGCCGATTAAACCGTACTTGATTCGCGCGGTCCGTGACTGGGCGGTAGACAGCCGATTGACGCCACATATCGTGGTCGATGCGACCGCTGCCGGGGTCAAGGTTCCGACCGAGTTCGTCGAAAACGGGCGCATGTTACTGAATATCCATCCGCGGGCGGTACATGATTTCGACATGACCAACGATTGGCTACTGTTTTCCACCAGGTTCGCAGGCCAGAGGTGTACCCTGGAAATACCCGTAGTCGCCATCCGGGCGATCTACGCTCGTGAAAACGGTCAAGGCGTCGCTTTCCCGGAAGAATCCACGGAGGGTACAGTCGCGGAGCCCGCCAGCGCCGATTCAGGCCCACCACCCCCGAAGAAAGGACCTCATCTCAAGGTCGTCAAATAACCCGTTGTTCTGCTTCACCTGCGCCCGCAGGCGGCCTGCACGTCAATCTGAGAGGCGCTCAAGCGTTAACCCCATTGAGCCGTTTTGAGCGCCAGGCGCGGCGATGCGGAAACGGCTTGAGCGACGACTGAAGCATTCACGGCCGCCTGCAGTGCAAGGCGCAGGAGCGCCCCCGCGATTTCAAGGCCGCCCGCAGCCAGGCGTACCGGTGCAGCGACGGCAAATGGAGGCGGTGGACCGGCTCATAAGGCGATCGTCCTCGCGGCAACGCGAACAAACCGAACAGGTAGACAGCGAAAGGCCAGTGCGCTCCACGGTCGCACCTTCACACGGGCAAAAGCCAGTCCGCCAGAAGACAAAAGTGCATAACTACAAAAGGCCACACCCAGTCAAGGCCCCGCGTCGTGGCGCCTTGCCGAGACGTACCGTACCACGACGCTGAGGCACTCAACTTGCGTCAGCGGCGATTACTGATCGCATGCTCCCGCCGCCGATCAACTCGGTGTAAGATGCGTTGCGCACGAGAGCAGTTCGAAGCGATCGCAAGGGGGAGCCATGATCAAGATAATCTGTGCCGATATTACAACTCTGAGCGTGGATGCGATCGTCAATGCTGCCAACCAGACCCTACTTGGTGGCGGTGGGGTTGACGGTGCTATCCACCGCGCGGCCGGACCGGAATTGCTTGCTGCCTGCCGCGAAATCGGCGGCTGCCCGACGGGGGAGGCGCGCATCACACCTGGTTTCAAACTGCCCGCTAACTGGATTATTCATACCGTCGGACCCGTGTGGCGCGGCGGGCAAAAAGGCGAGCCAGAGTTGCTGCGGTCCTGCTATCAAACCTCTTTGGACCTTGCCTCGCAAAACGGCGTGCGCACGATCGCATTTCCAAGTATTAGCACTGGCGCCTACGGTTATCCCAAGGAGCAAGCGACCAACATCGCCCTTAGCGTGATGGGCGAATATGAGAGCAAGTTCGACGAGATCATTTGCTGTTGTTTTAGCGATGAAGACAGGGAGATCTACGAGAAGGAACTGGCTTCACGCTAGCCCCGGTACCTCGGAAACGCTCTGCAATGTAGTAGCAAGTGGCAAGTAGCAAGTTAAAACTCCTCTAGCCTTTTCTTGCTACTTCCCACTTCACACTTGCTACTCGCGCTTATCGATTGGGAAAATTTTGTCCGGGTTGAGGATTCCGTTGGGATCGAACTGCTGTTTGATGCGCTGCATGAGATCGAGTGTGACAGGATCAATTTCGCGGTTGATATAATCGCGTTTTTCGCGACCAACCCCGTGTTCGCCCGAGAGTGTCCCACCCAGCTGTAGTACCAAGTCGAATACCGCTGACAGGCACGGCCGCGCCTTTTGCTCTTGTCGCGAATCCTGCGAGTCATAGAGCAAATTCACGTGAATATTTCCGTTGCCGGCATGACCGAAGTTAACGATCGGGATACCGAATTCTCGGCTCAAGCGATCCAGCCCGTCTATCAGGTCGGGAATGCGCGAGACCGGAACGACGATATCCTCGTTGAGCTTATTTGGCGCGGTCTTACGCAGCGCCGGCGATAAAGCCTTGCGCGTGGCCCACAACGCGGCGACCTCTTTGTTGGTCTGCGCGGTTTTCAGTTGCACCAGTCCGGGGCCATCAGCAGCGTGGCGGACGGCCTCAACCGCCGCGTCCATGCTCACGGCAGGCCCATCAACCTCGATCATCAGTAGCGCGCCCACGTGCTGGGGGAGATCAAACTCGGCATAATCGCGAATGATCTCGATGGAAGCAGCGTCCATGAACTCCAGGGCGCTGGGGGTAACAGGCTGCGCCATAATGCGTGACACCGCTGCCGCTGACGCGCGAACGTTGTCGTAAGCCGCTTGCAGCGTGCGCTTGGTTTCGGGCTCTGGCGTGAGCTTCAGCGTCGCTTCTGTGATAACGGCAAGCGTTCCTTCCGAACCGATGATGAGTCGGGTCAGATCGTAACCGACGACCCCTTTGGTTGTGTAAACCCCGGTGTGTATCGTATCTCCCGCACCGGTCACAGCCTGCAGCCCGAGCACGTTCTCCCTGGTGGTGCCGTACTTGACGGCCCGCGGACCTGCGGCGTTCAAGGCTAGATTCCCGCCAACCGTACAGAACGCACTGCTGGTCGGATCCGGGGGCCAAAAGAAACCATGCGTCGCTGCTGTCTCCTGCACGGCTTGGTTGATCGCACCTGGCTCGACACGGACGACGCGATTAGCGGGATCGATATCGATGATGCGGTCCATGCGTTCGAGCGAGAGCACAAGCCCGCCGCGCAGCGGTATCGCGCTCCCGGTCGTGCCTGTGCCGCGACCGCGCACGACGAGCGGTATGCCATGGCGATTGCACAGCCGTACCGTTTCTAGCACTTGCTCATGAGTGACAGCGAAGGCGACGCCGTCAGGTTCGCTGTGCTTGCGCGAGTTGTCGTATCCATACACCCAGCGGTCTGCCTGCTCCGTCAGCACATTGTCGCTGCCAACGGCTTGTGCTAACTGATTGAAGAAGTTTCGGCTTGCGCTAATCATGTTCGCGAATGCGCTTGATCAGGTCGGTCGTTGAGAGCTGATAACGAATCGGGATCGCATGGACCTGTCCACCATACGATTCGACGACCTCGCCACCGACAATGTTCTTGTGCTTCCAATCACCGCCCTTGACCAGGTGATCGGGTCGGATGAGCTTGATAAGTTCAAGTGGTGTGTCGGCGTCAAACGCTACCACCAGCGAGACACAGGCCAACGCAGCCAGCAACGCCATGCGGTCTTCGAGCGTATTGATAGGTCGACCGGATCCTTTTTTCAGGCGTCGGACCGACGCATCGCTGTTGACGCCGACGATCACGGTTGGCCCTATGGTAGCCGCCTCCTGTAGATAACTCACGTGCCCACGATGGAGAATATCGAAGCACCCGTTTGTAAAGACAAACGGGCGCGGCAGCGCTGCCAGTCTCGCTTTAAGCTGTTCCGGATTCTTAACGATTTTGGATTCACTAAGCGTCAATCAGTGTACTCGAAGAGCTTGACAACGCGCGTCACGCCTTTGGTCTCACGCGCAAGCTTTGTGGCCACGTCGGCTTCTGCGCGTTTGACCAGGCCCATCAAATACACGACCGAGTTTGCCGTCACGACCTTGACGTGGGTGGGACCGACGCCCTTGGTGGTGGCCTGCTTAGTCTTAATCTTACTCGTAATCCATTTGTCATGGCTGCTGTCTGAAAAGGAGCGGCGCGGCGCGATGCGGATGTGGTTATGAATCCGACGAACACCCTGTACACGCCTTACGTGTGTGAGTGCACGCTTACGCAGCGCCGTTGTTTCTGCCTCACCTGTCAGCAGCACAATACCGTTCATGCTTGTTACATTCACCCGCACCTTGTTGTCTAAGATTTTATCTTGAGCGATCAGCTTTTCACCTTTGAGCTCGAGTGTCTGATCATCCCACATTTTCCCTGTTGTACGCCGGTCAGTAGCTACTGTGGCACCTGTCGCCGTGCCGGCAACAACGGCTGCTGCGCAGCCCTGCAGGAGCATCGAGCAAAGTGCAATACCCATTAGCCAAAATGCAGCGTGTCTCACACTTACGCCTCGCCTAGCAGTTGATAGTCGATCAAATCGCATAAGCAGTGGATAATGATTCCATGCACCTCTTGAATGCGTGCGGTTGAAGGTCCTGGTACACAGATGTTGATGTCACGTCCAGCGAGCGCTGGGGCCAGCTCACCCCCGTCGCGTCCATTGAGTGCGACGCAGCTCATCCCGCGTTCATGCGCCGCTTCCACTGCCAAGATAACATTCGATGAGTTCCCGGAGGTGGAAATCGCCAGTAGCACATCGCCGGACTGCCCCAGCGCACGCACTTGCTTGGCGAAGATGTCGTCAAAACGGTAGTCGTTGGCGATCGAGGTCAGAGTGGAGGTGTCGGTGGTCAGCGCAATCGCCGGTAACCCGGGCCGTTCACGTTCGAATCGATTCAGCATTTCCGCGGAAAAATGTTGCGCATCCGCGGCTGATCCACCGTTTCCGCAAGCAAGGATCTTACGTTCGTCGATTAGCGCGTTCATCATTTGCATCGCCGCCGCAGTAATCTGCGCGACCAACGCCTCCATAGCGGCCCTGGTTGTTTCGATGCTCTCTCGGAAATTATTCTCCACGCGCGCGCTCAGCGGCACCGGATCAGAAACTGCCACACGCTTATCGGTCATCACGTCTTTATCGTTCAAGAAAAGCTCAGAGAGCGTTTTGCAGCCACCGCACACGGTCGCCGTGGCGCGCCCCGCTTACGGCGACAATATCAAATCGACACGGTTTCTTCGAGACCTTCCTGTTTCGTTGCAGATAATGGGCTGCTGTGGCCCTCAGTCTTGCCTGCTTGCGCGCATCAATCGTCTCCGCAGGCGTACCAAAATCATCTGAACGTCTATAGCGCACCTCAACGAACACCACGACATCGCGTTCCTGCATGATCAAGTCGATCTCGCCAAAAGGCGCACGATAATTGCGGTGAAGCAGCTGCAGCCCTTGATCTCTCAAGTATTCGTATGCTGCGTGCTCGGCTTCACGACCTTGGCGCAGGTGTGTCGCTTGTCTCCGTGTCACTGTCTATTTGTTGGAGTTGACTGGTGTACTGCATAAACGTGTCCAACAACTCTGGCAGACCCTTCGTGAACTTCGCCCAGAGTAACTGACGGTGTAGGCGACCATCGTGGCCGAGACTTAGGCTGCTGGTGACACCATTAAAGCGTACCGCGTTCTCTGAGCTAATACGATTCAAGTGTGGGATTATGGCGTAGCTGTCTACCCCTAAGGCGAATAGTCTATCTAACTGGGTGTGCGCATAGGGCCAGTCGACCTGGAGTGACCGCCTGAGTGCCTGTATCTTTCCGTCGTTGACAAGCATCCACGGCATATCGCCGAACCTGATCCCTTCAAGATCGGTATCCTGCACCTTGTCCGGTTTTCCTGTAAAGATGTGTGACGTAGCATAAACTGGGATATTTAGCGCCTGGTGATAATTCAACTGCGGCTTTATTAAACGGCCATGTTTCGCATCCGCGGCCAGGAAAACAAAGTCAACATCTTTTCGTCGCCTGGATTGAAACTTTAGTTTCATTCCTAATCTTGCCTCAAGCGTGCGCTTGCGTGCGTCGCTTTGGGCGATGTTCAGCAGACGTTTGATCGGCTGCGAATGATCACTTTCCCATGAATTGTACGAAATCGACGTCAGTAAAATACCACCGAGCTGCAGCCAATGATCCGCGAATGCCTGTTGCAAACGTTCGCCCCAGTCGCTATTGGTGTAAAGCACGGCTGCTTGGCGATGACCGTCCAGGTAAGCGCGCTCGGCAACTTGTCTTGCTTCCTGGTCTGGCGGCAGACCAAACTGAAAGATGTGGCCGGGCAAAGGTTCATCATCATAACGCGTATGGCCAAGAAACAGCGCGGGTGTCGTCAGCTTGGCCTTCTTCACGACGGCATCTACCGCTTCGCGCCCCAACGGGCCAATAATAAAGTCAGCACCTTCACGTGCCGCTTGTTCATAGAAATCGGGTGCGCGCGACGCATCATCACCGGTATCGTAAATAGTAATGACCGACTTGTCGGGATCATTATTTGCCGCATCCATGGCGAGCACACCATCACGAACCGCCTTGGCGGCGACACCAAACTTAGAGCTGATGGGCACCAACAGCGCAATGCGGCTTACGCGACCCATCAGCCCGGGCTTGCGGCTGGCTAAGGTAGCGAGCAGCGATTTCGAGATCGGATGCTCTGGATGTGTTCTCTTCCAAACTGCGATCGCCTGTGCAAGTGGTCCTGGCCGCCCCGCGTTTTCGATTACTCTAATCGCAAGTTCGAGCCAACCCGTCAGCACCGGATCTGTCGCCAATTGAAACTCGCGCTTGAGTGTTGCCCGGGGTAACGAATTGAGTATCTCCCAGAGCTGTAGCTGATTGTTCTCGATTTCATCCTTGGCAACAACGTAACGTTCACGGACAATCAGGTTCTTTACCGCCCCGATAGGGTCGCCCAACGCCAATTTCGCCTCTGCACGCACCACGTAGATTTGCGCTAACAGAGATGGATCTAGGTTACGTGTCCGTTGGGCCTCGTCGAGCAGGCCGATGGCCTCTTGGTGGAAGCCTGCATGGGAGGCAATTTGCGCTTCGATGATGCGTTTGCGTGCGCGCAGATTGGCATCAAGGCCCGTCTCGTTGATCTCCTTGATCTTTTCGCGCGCCTCGTAGATCTGCCCGGCCTTGACGAGCGTTTCGACTGCCTTCAGCTTGAGGCCCTGTTTGTGGGGCCCTTCAACCTCCTCCGCGACGCGGTCGTATTCTTCGGCGGCGCGCACGTATTCACCGGTGCGCTCTGCCTCTTCCGCGGTCGGGGTGGCAGGTGGTTTACTGATGACGCGCTCACGCGGCGCGGTTGCACAGGACTGAAGCTGCAGGATACCGATCACCAACAGCGCACAAGTCAGGACGTGTGTGCGGGAGAGTAGCCTCATGGTAAATATTGCTTATAAGGTCGCCGGTAGAGTATCCAAAGGGCGCGTATCCGTGTCAAACAAGGTGGGCGTGTTGTATGTGGTAGCGACGCCGATCGGTAATCTCGCGGATATCACCCACCGCGCCGTCCAGCTGTTGTCTAAGGTTGACCTTATTGCTGCCGAAGACACCCGCCATGCTCGCAAGTTACTGCACCATTTCGGGGTCGCAACAAAGATGATCGCATTCCATGACCACAACGAATTATCCCAAATTCCGAAGCTGCTCGGTTTATTGCATCAGGGAAAGTGTATCGCACTCGTCAGTGATGCGGGTACACCGCTTATCAGCGATCCCGGCTTTAAGCTCGTGTGCGCGGTGCATACGTCACAAATTCCGGTTGTGCCGGTACCCGGCCCTTGCGCCGCGATCGCCGCGCTATCTGTTGCTGGTTTGCCTACCGATAGCTTCGCATTCGATGGTTTCCCACCCTCAAAGGCGGTGGCGCGAGCAGCCTTTTTTGCCGAGCGCCAGCGCGAGCGACGGACATTGGTATTTTACGAAAGCCCCCACCGTCTGATGGCTTCGCTGCGCGCAATGGCGGACGCTTTCGGGAAAGACCGGCCAGCGGTATTGGCGCGTGAGCTAACGAAGAAATTCGAAACCATACGCCACGCAAGCCTAGGTGAACTCTGCGACTGGGTTGCCGCCGACAAGGACCAGCAGCGCGGCGAGTTCGTGGTGATCGTGGGCGGTGCGCGCTTAGTAGGCGACGTGACTGACGACACAGAAGCCGAGCGGGTGGTTCGCATCTTGCTGCATGAGCTCCCCGTCAAACAGGCGGCGACGCTTGCGGCTGAAATCACGAATCAACCGCGCCGCCGACTCTACCGGCTCGCACTCGATCTGGCCGATGACTGAGGTGGTCTTGCGGGATACGCAGAGCTGGTATACTGATCCTTCGGGAGTCGGCCAGACAGCCGCCCAGCCACTTACCCTAGCGCGGCCCATCGGACGCAGCTTCAGGGGTTCAGCGACGAGGTATGCCTCATCCGCGGAAGCGGCCTGCTAAGGTAAGTGGCTGGGAGGAAAGTCCGGGCTCCATAGGGCAGGGTGCCAGGTAACGCCTGGGGGGCGCGAGCCCACGGAAAGTGCCACAGAAAACAGACCGCCCGGCCACTAACTCCCATAAGGTCTTGATCGCATTCACGTTTCTAGACCGTATAGGAGTTAGTGGCTGGGTAAGGGTGAAAAGGTGCGGTAAGAGCGCACCGCACCGGTGGCAACACCGGTGGCAGGGTAAACCCCACCCGGAGCAAGGCCAAATAGGGGAACCATGGCGTGGCCCACGCCGTTCCCGGGTAGGCCGCTAGAGGCACGCGGCGACGTGTGCCCGAGATGAATGGCTGTCCTCGACAGAACCCGGCTTATCGGCTGACTCCCGACCACCCGTCTGGTAGGCCCACCGCGGTCAATCCAGCAAGAAAACGTCCACAAACCGCGTTTGTCGCGGGTTCCGCAAGCGACCGCCCATCGGTCTTCGCTAAGCATCTGTCCTGAAAGAAAAAAAACACTTGGCACCAGTGCAATATCGCTTGACAGTGCTAAAAGAACCTAACTATAGTGTCGGATAGTGGGAAATTGTGGATATTTGTGGGATTTTTTGGATTAAGGCGCAGGTATTATGTTTCGCGGTCTGGCCACCTTGAATCTGGACAGCAAAGGGCGCATGGCGATCCCGACTCGGTATCGTGAAAGCCTGCTGCGCCATTGCAACGGTCAGATGGTTATTACCGTCGATCGCGACCATTGCCTGCTGCTCTACACACTGCCCGACTGGGAGGAAATCGAACGGAAACTGGTGAGGTTGCCGAGCTTTAACCGACAGGCGCGGCGCATGCAACGTTTGCTTATCGGTCATGCCACCGAGTGCGAAATGGACGGTAATGGACGCATACTGCTGCCCCCGCCACTGCGTGAGTTTGCGGGCCTGGACAAGACGGTGGTCTTAATCGGACAAGGCAACAAGTTCGAAGTGTGGGCAGAAAACGCCTGGGACGCGCGGCGCAGTGAATGGCTCGGCGAAAGCGCTGATGACGACGGGAACCTTCCTGATGAATTGGGCTCGTTGTCGCTCTAGTAGCGGCAAACGCACGGGCGCGCAGGGTAAGAGGGCATGCTGGTAAACCCTTCGCTCGGCGAGCACGGATGTCGGGGGTGGGTCGATAAGCGTTGCCACCCTGTGCGAGCGGGTGTTCGAGCAAACGCGGCTCTTCGTTTCGGCCGGGGACAAAACGTGGATGAATTCGAGCATCTTCCTGTTTTGCTTGACGAAGTCATAGCAGCGCTGAAGGTGAAATCGGATGGGATTTATATCGATGCCACTTATGGGCGTGGTGGACATGTGGCGGCCATACTTGATCGACTGGGCCCACGCGGGCGGGTCCTGGCGCTGGATCGGGATCCGCAAGCCGTCTCGGCAGCAGAAACACGGTTTAGCAGCGACCGGCGCTTCTCAGTAACGCGGGCACCGTTCTCGCGGATAGGCCACTACATCGACAGCTCGCGTTTGACGGGGAAGATCAACGGTATTTTATTTGACTTGGGTGTATCGTCGCCGCAGCTTGACGATTTCGGGCGTGGCTTTAGCTTCCAACGCACGGGTCCGCTCGATATGCGCATGGATCCCGATACAGGCGTTCCGGCAGCACAGTGGATTAACAGTGCCCGCGAGAGCGAAATCGCATCGGTGTTGAAGAATCTCGGCGAGGAACGCTACGCAAAGCGCATTGCACACCGGATCATCCATGAACGCAAGAAACGAGCGATCGAGACCTCGAGCGAGCTCGCGGATGTCGTGGCAAAGGCGGTGCCGACGCGCGAACCGGGAAAACACCCCGCAACCCGGACGTTTCTGGCCATACGCTTATTTGTTAATGCCGAGCTGGAGGAGCTACGCGCCGCGCTTCCACAGGCCCTGAACGTGTTGGCACCGGGTGGGCGCCTGGCCGTGATTAGCTTCCACTCCCTTGAGGATCGGTTAGTGAAGCGCTTTATGCGAGAACAGGCACGCGGTGATGGACTACCACCCGGTTTGCCGGTCCGCCAGCAGGAACTAAAGCCACGGCTAAAACTCGTCGGTAAGCCCGTGCGTGCAAGCGAGACGGAAGTAAAACGCAATCCACGGGCGCGCAGCGCTCTGCTACGGGTTGCGGAACGGATTGAGGAGGATCGTGCCTAGAGGCATCGCCATGCTGATGGTGGCGGTGTTTGTGACAGCGATCACGGTGGTGGGACTACGCCACCAAAGCCGGCTATTGGCTGGACAGTTCCAATCACTGCAAAGTGAGCGGGACGCGTTGAACACCGAATGGGGCAAGTTACTGCTAGAAGAGGGTGCTTGGTCCGAACATCGACGCATTGAGTTACTTGCACGCACGCGACTTGGTATGACAACACCGGACGCGCGACGAATCGTGGTGCTCGACCTGCGTCGGAGGACGGAGCCATGAGCCGGCGCACAAGGGATATCGGTCATCCGATGCGTTATTGGATCGTTCTTGTCCTGCTCTTAAGCAGCTTGGCGCTATTGGGAACGCGAGCCGCTTATCTTCAGGTCGTGACGTCTGACTACCTGCAGCGGCAGGGCAATGCGCGTCATCTGCGCACGATCACGGACAACGCGCACCGTGGCATGATTGTAGATCGAAATGGCGAGCCGCTAGCCGTTAGCACACCGGTCGAATCGGTGTGGGCGCATCCGGCGACGCTTGCCAAGGCGCGCCTTAAGTGGAGTGGCTTAGCAGCGGCGTTAGGTCTACGCGTACACGATCTGTCGCAATTGCTGAGGAAGTATGCCGCGCGCGAGTTCATGTATCTAAAGCGTCATGTAACGCCAGAGGTCGCGCGACGTGTCAAGGAACTGAAGATCCAGGGTGTAGCACTACAGCGGGAATATCGGCGTTACTATCCTACGGGTGCCGTCAGTGGGCATGTGATTGGCTTTACTGACATCGACGATTACGGTCAGGAAGGGTTGGAGCTGGCATATGACCACGTCCTTCGCGCGACACCGGGTAAGAAGCGGGTGCTAAAGGATCTCCATGGCAACGTGGTAGAAACGCTAGAGAGCGTTTCACTCCCATTGCCGGGCAAGGACTTGGTCGTAAGCCTCGACCGGCGCATCCAATACCTTGCTTACCGCGAGTTGCAGACAGCGATGAAGGCCCACAGTGCACGCGCTGCTAGCGCCATTGTGCTCGACGCGCGCACCGGCGAGGTCTTGGCAATGGTCAACCAGCCCGCCTTCAACCCTAATAGGCGTGCCAATCCGCATGGCGCCGTGTTCCGCAATCGCGCGGTAACGGATGTATTCGAGCCTGGGTCCACGCTTAAGCCGTTTACGATCGCCGTTGCCCTCGAGAGTGGGAGATTTGCGCCCGGTACCCTGATCGACACCAACCCGGGCCGTTTTCGGGTCGGGTCAAAGATCATTCGTGATCCGCGCAACTATGGCTGGTTGAATGTCGCTCAGGTCATAGAGAAATCAAGCAACGTGGGTGCAGCCAAGATCGCGCTTGAGATGGACAAATATCGCATCTGGCAGATGTTCAGACATGTGGGCTTCGGAGACTTGACCGGCAGTCGATTACCGGGTGAATCCGCCGGGCTGTTGAATCCGTCCTCCAGTTGGGTTCCGATTGACCAGGCGAACGTATCCTTTGGTTATGGGATTTCGGTGACGGCCCTGCAGCTGGCGCGCGCCTATGCCACATTGGCGAATGACGGTGTGATCGTACCCATCACGCTGTTGCGCCGTACGCGTTCGGTTCGCGGTCAGCGGGTGATGTCGTACCGTACAGCGAGGCAGATCCGCAGCATGCTCGAATTGGCCGTGAGCAACGAGGGTACAGGCACCGCCGCGCAGGTCACACACTATACAGTGGCCGGAAAGACCGGGACTGTCCATAAGCTTGTGTCCGGCGACTATGTAGACGATCGTTATGTGGCGTCGTTTGCTGGCATGGCGCCAGCGTCGAACCCACGCCTCGTAATGGTCGTCACCGTAGACGAACCGGCTGAACGCGGACACTTCGGCGGACAAACGGCCGCGCCGGTGTTTAGTCGCGTGATGGCAGGCGCGTTGCGGTTGCTGAACACCCCACCGGATACACCGGAGCCCCGGTTACAGTGGGCAGCCCCGAAGGAAAACAATCACACCACGTGATGGCAGGCACGAGAACAGATCGTCAACGTTTACGTGAGCTCGTGAGTGGGTTAGTTGACGTGTCTGATGGCGACGACCGTGACATAAGCGGCCTTACGCTTGACAGCCGGCACGTCCAGGCTGGCGACTTGTTTATCGCACTTCGCGGCACGTCGTTAGACGGCCGCGACTTCGTTCACGATGCCGAGCAGCAGGGAGCAGCCGCCGTGTTATGCGAGGCCGGTGATGGTCACGCATTTGCTGGTCTGTCGATCCCGGTTTTCGTTATCAAAGATCTGCGCACACGAGTGGGCATCATCGCCGATCGTTTCTTCGGATCGCCGTCGAAGCGGGTGGTCGTCGTCGGTATCACCGGTACCAATGGCAAGACGACCTGCAGCCACCTGCTCGCGCAGGCGCTGGATACACCGCCGAGGCGCTGCGCGTTGATCGGTACGCTCGGCAGCGGTTTTCCGACGGCGCTTGAGCCGATGGCCACTACCACCCCGGATGCGATCGCAGTTCACCGACTGCTGGCGGGGTTCGTTCGCGCTGGTGCCACGCATGTATCTATGGAAGTGTCTTCGCATGCCTTGGAGCAGGCACGCATCACGGGTATCGCTTTTGACATCGCAGTCTTTACCAACCTCTCGCGTGACCATCTCGACTATCACGGCGACATGGTTGGCTATGGCGCCGCCAAATCCCGACTATTTGCGATCGACCGCTTACAGCACGCGGTCATCAACCACGATGATCCGTTTGGTCGCGAGCTTTTAGAGAGGCTCCGCGGCGAGCTGCACACCATCAGCTTCGGCATCAGCGAAGGCGATGTACACGCGCGCGAGATTCATCTCCGAGCTGATGGATTGGAACTGCACGCCGCCACACCCCAGGGCGAGATCAAGCTCCGCGTTCCGCTGCTGGGGCGATTTAATGTAGCTAACCTGCTCGCGGTTCTCACGTGTCTACTCGCTTGCGGATTGAGTGTGGAGGCGGCGCGAAAAGATTTGCGTCGGGTACAACCGGTGGCAGGCCGGGTGGAACCCTTTGGCGGCGAAGCCGGCGTGCCATTGGTTGTTGTGGATTACGCCCACACGCCTGACGCACTGGAGCAGGTATTGCGCGCATTGCGCGCGCATACTCGTGGGCGTTTGTACTGCGTCTTCGGTTGCGGCGGCGACCGCGATCGTGGCAAACGACCACAAATGGGCCAGATTGCGGAACGGCTGGCCGACGTGGTGGTGTTATCGGACGACAACCCGCGCCATGAGCCGGGTGATCAGATCATTGACGACATCGCTGACGGCATGCACACGACGCCGCGTGTAATCCGCGACCGCGCGAGCGCTATCCGTACCGTCATTCGAGAGGCCGCGCCCTCCGACGTCGTGCTCATTGCCGGTAAAGGTCATGAGGAATACCAGCTCGTCGGCGACAAGCGGGTGGCGTACAGCGATCGTGACACGGTGCGGAATATCGTGGGAGAGGCTGCGTGATGTCGCTGGCCAAAGCAGCGAAGGTACTGGGTGGATCGCTCATCGGCGCGGACCGGCACTTTGCTGGTGTGAGCACCGACACGCGCACGCTACAACCTGGTGAGCTTTTTGTTGCGCTCAAGGGACCGAACTACGACGGCCACGACTTTCTCGCGCAAGCAGCTCATGCCAGTGCTGCCGGTGCAATGTTGGTGAACCTTGCTGAGACACCATTGCCCGCGATACAGGTCGAGGATGCACGGCATGCGCTTGGTAGCCTGGCCGCATTTTGGCGCCAACAGTTTGATATTCCCGTTATTGCGATAACCGGCAGCAATGGCAAGACCACCGTCAAAGAGATGACAGCGGCAATCATGGCCGAAACCGGCCCCGGGTGTAGCACTAAGGGAAATCTAAATAACGATATCGGTGTACCGTTGACGCTGCTGCGGCTGCGCCCCGGGGATCGCTACGCCGTGGTTGAGCTCGGCATGAATCAACGTGGCGAGATTCACTACCTTAGTGCCATAACGCGGCCAACGGTTGCCGTGATCACCAACGCAACGGAAGCCCATCTTGCAGGGTTGGGCACTGTCGAGGACGTGGCCCGAGCGAAGGGCGAGATCTTTTCGGCGTTGGCCGCGGACGGTGTCGCAGTCATCAATGCCGATGACGACTACACCGAGCTTTGGCGGGAACTCGCTACACCGAAAAGATGCGTGACCTTCGGATTACATCGCGGCGCGGACGTCACAGCGGATTATGAGACCGAGACGATGGGTAGTTTGGTTCACATCAAGACCACAAAAGGAGACATCGATATGCGATTGCCGGTACTTGGCAAGCACAACGTGGCCAATGCACTCACGGCGACCGCCACGTCGCTAGCGGCTGGCGCGGAGCTCCAACATGTCAAGCGAGGCCTTGAGAAACTGCGGCAGATCTCAGGTCGGCTCGAAGTCAAGGCGGGTGTAAACGGGTCACGCATTATCGACGACACCTACAATGCTAACCCGGCGTCGCTGGCGGCCGGCATCGCGGTGTTGAAGGACTTTCCCGGTGAAGCCGTGCTGGTGCTCGGTGATATGGCCGAACTGGGAGAAGCGGCCCCGGATATCCACCGCCGCACCGGGGAGCTGGCGAAAAGCCTAGGCATCAGCCGGCTTTTTGCGGTCGGTGCATTAAGCAAGCTTGCAGTGGAAAGCTTTGGCGAGGACGGCATGCACTTCTCAAGCCGTAGGGCCTTGGTTGAAACCCTATTGGGTCATTTGCACACCGATGTCACCGTATTGATCAAAGGTTCACGCATTATGCGGCTGGAGTACGTGGTGCAGAAGGTCACGCAGCCCAATGCAATGGACACACGCGAAGTAACCACAAGATAGATGAGAGGCTGAATGCTATTTTATTTGTTTGAAGAACTCACGCGCGAGTTTTCGTTCTTCAACGTTTTCCGCTACCTGACCTTTCGCGGAATCCTGGGCGTTCTCACCGCGCTCGCCATTTGTTTTGTCGCCGGCCCTGCCATGATCCGTCGACTCGGTTATCGACAGATCCACCAAACGGTCAGAATCGACGGACCGGAAACCCATATAGCGAAAGCCGGCACACCGACCATGGGTGGCGCCGTTATCCTGGTAGCTATTGTCGCCGCCACTTTGTTATGGGCTGACTTACAAAATCGCTTTGTCTGGGTGGTGTTGTTGACCACGCTTTGCTTCGGCGCAATCGGTTGGATCGATGACTATAAGAAACTGATTGACAAAGATCCACGCGGCATCGGTGCGCGCATGAAATTTTTTCTCCAATCGGTGGTCGGCTTAACGGCCGCGTTTTTTTTGTACTACAGCGCCAAGATGCCGGTTGAAACTGAGCTCATCGTTCCCTTCTTTAAGAACGTTGCGCTTGACCTCGGACCGTGGTTTATCGTGTTGGCTTATTTTGTCATTGTTGGTTCAAGCAATGCGGTGAATTTGACCGACGGCCTCGACGGCCTAGCGATCCTACCGGCTGCCATGGTAGCGGGGGCGCTTGGTATCTTCGCATATGCCACCGGCCACGTGCAGTTCGCGAGCTACTTGGGCATTCCCTATGTGGCAGGGGTCGGCGAGGTGCTCGTTTTGTGCGCGGCGATGGTCGGTGCCGGTCTCGGTTTCCTGTGGTTCAACACTTACCCCGCGCAGGTCTTTATGGGCGATGTCGGCGCGCTCGCGTTGGGCGCTGCGCTTGGCGTGATCGCTGTGGTCGTACGTCAGGAGATCGTGCTCTTCGTCATGGGTGGTGTGTTCGTTATCGAAACCGTGTCGGTAATGCTACAAGTGGCGTCCTACAAACTCGTCGGTCGGCGACTCTTTAGAATGGCGCCGTTACATCATCATTTCGAGCTCAAAGGCTGGCCCGAGCCGCGGGTCATTGTGCGCTTCTGGATCATCACTGTGATCTTGGTACTGATCGGACTGGCAACCCTGAAAATTCGCTGAGCATGCAGGCTTTATCGATGTCCCACGAAAGGCAACAACGGGCGCTGGTTGTCGGCCTGGGACTCACAGGTCTTTCCTGTGCACGCCATCTGGTGCGGCTCGGATATCAGGTATCCGTCGTCGACAGCCGCCAGGAGCCCCCGATGTTAGATGAGTTACGTTCAACCCTAAGGGAGGTGGACTATCGCGTCGGTGGCTGGGATCCGACGCTTTTCCAAGGGCCAGACTTGTTGGTGGTAAGCCCGGGTGTGTCTCTGCGGGAACCGTTGATCATGCAGGCGATGGCTGTCGGTATCCCGGCTGTCGGCGACATCGAGTTGTTTGCGCAAGCAGCATCGGCACCGGTGGTCGCCGTCACCGGCGCAAATGGCAAGAGCACCGTGACTGCACTGGTAGGCGCCATGTGCCGCGAGGCCGGATTGAACACGCTGGTGGGCGGCAACATCGGCGTACCCGTTTTATCGTTGTTGGATTCCCCGCAACCTGATGTCTACGTCCTCGAGTTGTCGAGTTTTCAGCTCGAGACCACGTACAGCTTGAACACTCGTGCGGCGACAGTGCTCAATGTGAGCCGCGATCACATGGATCGCTACGCGAGCCTTAAGGAGTATGCCAACGCCAAGGCGCGTATCTTCCAAGGTGACGGCATCATGGTGTTGAACGCAGACGATGCCGTCGTAATGGCGATGGCTAAAGCCGATCGCCGTCAAGTCCGCTTCGGGCTAACATCACCAGCACGCACAAACGACTTCGGCCTGGTAGTGAAAGAGGGCGTGCAGTGGCTCGCGAAAGGCCGGCAGGCATGGTTGCCCGCCACCGCCGTACGTTTACCGGGCCGACACAACCTCGCTAACGCGCTTGCTGCGATGGCGCTCGCCGACACCGTCGGCGCGCCCGTAGATGCGATGACGCGAGCGATTGTGGCCTTCGAGGGACTGGCTCATCGCTGCCAAGTCGTGGCGGAACGCAATGATGTCGTTTGGATCGACGACTCGAAAGCAACGAACGTCGGAGCGACCCTGGCAGCACTAAAGGGTTTGACCCGTCAGGTAGTGCTCATTGCGGGCGGACAGGGTAAGGGGGCCGATTTCCGACTACTCAAAGAGACTGTCGCCAATAATGCGCGTGCCGTCGTGTTGATCGGACAGGATGCCACGTTGATCGAAACCGCTCTGCAAGCGGTGGTGCCGGTGGTGCACGCCCCTCACATGCATGAGGCAGTCATGCAGGCTGGGCATATTGCGCGTGCGGGTGATGCTGTCCTGCTTTCTCCAGGCTGCGCCAGCTTCGATATGTTCGAAAATTACGAGCACCGGGGTGAGGTGTTTACGGCGGCGGTACGCAAACTTGTTGCAGGGCAAGGTCAGTCTTGATGCACGCGCGTAGCTCGCAGGCGGATAAGCGGCGTTCCGCGGGGACGCCCCGGCCAAATTGGGACATGTGGTTAGTGGGAAGCGTTGTCACGCTCACCGGGCTTGGGCTTGTGATGGTTTATTCAGCGTCGATTTCGTTTGCTCAGGTTACGCTGGGTAACAGTACTTATTATCTTTGGCATCAAGCTGCCGGCGTGTGCCTCGGTTTGTTTTTTATATACGTCGTCAAACACACACCGGTGCGGCTGTGGCAAGCGGCTGGACCGTATCTGCTGCTCGGCGGTATGGCTTTACTGGTTCTAGTACTTTTGCCTGGGATCGGTGTCAATGTTAACGGCAGCTCGCGGTGGCTGCGGCTTGGCGTTGTCAATATTCAACCCTCCGAGTTCGTCAAGCTCGCTATCGTTATCTATGTCGCGGGCTACTATGTGCGCAAGCAAGACGAGTTACATAACTTCACGCAGGGCGTTGTCATCATCAGTCTCGTTGTTGCCGCAGTTGGAACGCTGTTGCTGCTGGAACCCGACCTCGGTGCCGCGATCGTTATTTGTGTGACCGTATTGGGGATGTTGTTTCTCGCTGGCGTGCGCTTCTGGCATTTCAGTGTCGTCACCGCCGCAGGCATAGGCGGTATGTTGCTGCTAACGTTTGTGTCGCCCTACCGCCTTCAGCGTCTAGTCGCCTTTCTTGATCCTTGGGCGGATCCGTTTAACAGCGGGTTCCAACTCGTGCAGGCGTTGATCGCGTTTGGGCGTGGTGAATGGTTTGGTGTCGGGCTCGGAGCAAGCGTGCAGAAGCTCTATTACCTCCCCGCGGCGCATACAGACTTTCTGTTCGCGGTGACCGCGGAGGAGCTGGGGTTAGTGGGGGTACTTGTGATAATCGTCTTATTCGGGGTGCTGATCGCGCGCGCATTTGTCATCGCCAAACAGGCCGAGACGGTAGGTCTAATCTATGCCGCTCGCCTGGCGCAGGGCGTCGGCCTGTTACTGGGTTCGCAGGCGATTATTAATATGGGTGTGAACATGGGCGTTTTGCCGACGAAGGGCCTGACGCTACCGTTCATGAGCTACGGCGGCAGCAACCTTCTGATGAGTCTCTTCGCAGTGGGGTTGTTGCTCATGGTTGAGCGTGAGACACGCAACCACGCCTGGGGTGTACATTGAGCAGCGTAATGGTCATGGCAGGCGGAACGGGCGGGCATGTGTTTCCAGGGCTCGCGGTGGCAGAGTACTTGCGAAGCCAAGGCGTCGGCGTTGTGTGGATGGGCACGCGGACTGGACTTGAGGCGCGTGCCGTGCCAGTGGCCGGCTTCGAAATTGACTGGGTATCGATTCGCGGTTTGCGCCGGGGTGGCCTTCTGGGTTGGCTGCTATTGCCAATAAGGTTGAGCATTGCCATGGCACAATCGGTGCGCACGATCTTACGTCGGCGTCCCGACGCTGTACTCGCGATGGGCGGCTTTGTTGCCGGTCCCGGCGGTTTCGTTGCCTGGTTCCTGCGCAGGCCGTTACTTGTGCACGAGCAAAACGCGATAGCAGGGCTGGCCAATAGGCTACTCGCATTGGTCGCCGATCACGTGCTCTGCGGTTTTCCGGACGCCTTCCGGAACCTTCCGACCGCAAGACATGTCGGCAACCCGGTACGCCGCGAGATCAGGGCACTGACAACACCTAAGCACGAGGCACGTGATCGTGGGCCTTTACGCGTGCTTGTGCTTGGCGGTAGCCAGGGCGCGCAAATATTCAATACCGTGCTGCCGGAAGCGCTGCGAAGCCTGGCGGCGGCCGAGCGGCCCAAGGTGTGGCACCAGTGTGGAGAGCAGTGGCTCGGCTCCACACAAGCCGCCTATAAAGATGCAGTGGGAGACGTGCGCGTTACCGGTTTTATTGATGATATGGCCGAGGCCTATCGCTGGGCCGATCTCGTCATCTGTCGCGGCGGTGCGATGACGATTTCAGAGCTTTGCGTGGCCGGCCGTCCCGCGGTCTTGGTTCCTTACCCGTTCGCCGTTGACGACCATCAGACCGCAAATGCGAGGTTTCTGGCCGACCGGGAAGCGGCCATTCTGGTTGCACAGGACGAGTTCGTCGGGCCGCGCGTACGGGAGTTGCTGATGCAATTTGCCGCTAACCGTGAGTTGCTCGGGAAGATGGCGATGAATGCCCACCGCTGTGCCATGCCCGATGCGGCCGAACTGGTGGGACAGCTTTGTATGGAGGCGATGCGTGCATAACTGGGTTAAGCGCATACATTTCGTCGGCATCGGTGGCGTCGGCATGAGCGGTATCGCCGAGGTCTTGACGAATTTGCATTTTGATGTCTCCGGTTCGGATATACGTGAAAGTGCTAACACCCGCCGGCTGGCGGCACTCGGCATACCGGTGCACATCGGGCACCATGCTAACCTGATTGAAGGTGCGGATGCCGTAGTCGTCTCGTCCGCCGTCAATGGTGCTAACCCGGAAGTGATGGCGGCAAGGCAAGCAAACATACCAGTTGTGCCGCGTGCGCAAATGCTTGGCGAATTGATGCGGTTGCAACGTGGCATCGCCGTTGCCGGTACCCACGGCAAGACAACGACAACCAGCCTGATCGCGAGTGTGCTGGCTGAAGCCGGTCTCGACCCCACGTTCGTCATCGGGGGCCAGCTTAACAGTGCCGGTAGCAACGCCCGCTTAGGCAAAGGCGAATACTTGGTGGCGGAGGCGGATGAGAGCGATGCGTCGTTTCTACATCTGCAACCTTTTGTGGCGGTCGTTACGAATATCGACCGCGATCACCTTGGGACCTATAAGGGCGATTTCAGTCGCCTCAAACAGTCGTTTATTGATTTTCTCCATAACCTGCCGTTCTACGGATTGGCGGTGCTTTGCCTAGACGATCCAGTCCTACGCGACATCGTTGCAAAGGTCAATAAACCCAGAGTGACTTATGGCAGCTGTTCGGATGCAGACATACGCGTATCAGATATCGAGCAGCAGGGTTTGGAAATGCGCTTCCGCGTGCAACTGAATCGGGAAGGCCGGGTGCTTGACCTCACCCTACGTCAGCCCGGCGAACACAACGTGCTCAATGCACTGGCGGCAGTCGCCGTGGCCAAGCAACTGGGTGTAGCTGACGAGGCGATCGCACACGGGTTGGCCAGCTTTGCTGGCATTGGGCGGCGCTTTCAGATTCTGGGGCAGCTTAAGGTAGACGGTGGCGACGTCATGTTGGTGGACGACTATGCACACCACCCGCGCGAGATCGCGGTGACCATCGCCGCCACGCGCCGCGGCTGGCCAGACCGTAGATTGGTGATTGCTTTCCAGCCGCATCGCTATAGCCGCACACACGATCTGCTGGATGATTTCTCTATCGTATTAAGCGACATCGATCCACTGCTCATCACCGAGGTCTACAGTGCGGGTGAAGCCGTCATAAACGGAGCGGATGGGCGTTCCTTGTGTCGCGCTATTCGTGCACGGGGAAAGGCTAATCCGATTTTCGTTGAGGACGTAGAAATGTTGTCACAGGCACTAAGCCACGTACTGCAGCCGAATGATCTGTTACTCACCATGGGGGCCGGCAGTATTGGTCAGGTGGCGGCTGGTCTCCCACAAGCGCTCGCGGGGACGCATGAATGATGGCGGTCGCCGGTAAAGATGGTTTGCGTGGCACGGTGCTGGTTGACGAGCCGATGTCTAAGCACACCAGTTGGCGTGTCGGGGGGCCGGCAGACGCCTTCTATGTGCCGGCCGACATTGAAGATCTGCGAATGTTTCTCAGAGGTCTGCCGCCAGGCCAGCCCGTCTACTGGCTGGGCCTCGGCAGTAATCTGCTCGTACGCGATGGCGGCGTGCGCGGCGCCGTGATTGCGACAAGCCGAGCGCTTAGCGGGTTGCAGTTAATAGGCGAGCAGTTGGTGCGCGCCGAGGCCGGTGTTCCGGGCGCCAAGATTGCGCGGTTCACGGTCGAGCGCAACTTAGTGGGCGCGCAGTTTCTCGCCGGTATACCGGGCACCATCGGCGGGGCACTGGTAATGAATGCAGGCGCCTTCGGTGGTGAGACCTGGAACATCGTGCACGCGGTGGAAACGATCGGCCGCCAAGGACAACTACACACGCGGCCGCACTCCGATTTCACGGTCGGTTATCGCCGGGTCGACGGCCCGGAAAACGAATGGTTTGTTGCCGCGCATTTACGTCTAGAAAAGGGTGACAGCGCTTCCGGTAAGAACGACATAAGAACACTATTGGCGAAGCGCGGCGAGACACAGCCGACGCAGATGCCAAACGCCGGCTCGATCTTCAAGAATCCTCCAGGCGATTACGCCGCCCGCCTCATCGAGGCGAGCGGCCTTAAGGGTCTGCGCGAAGGTAATGCCTGCGTATCCCAGCTGCATGCGAACTTTATCGTCAATACGGGCAATGCCAGCGCCGCTGAGATCGAACGTCTGATACACACGGTGCAAAGCGCTGTAGAGCGTGCACAAGGTGTGAGCCTGGAGTTGGAAGTAAGGGTGATCGGTGAGCCATGAGGACTTGTTCGGGAGCACGAGCATGTCACGAATGAGGAGACGGCGTCGACATCGGAAGAAATCAGCCGCTAATGTCGACGGAACAACGTGGCTGTTCATGGGCAGCGATGCTCCGTTTAGGGCGGGCGTGGTGATGTTGTGGACGATCGTTCTTTTGGTTGCTTTGGCGCTTACTCTCGATTGGCTGTTGCGTCCCGACCGTTTCCCCGTCGAGAGCGTCAACTTTGAAGGACGGTTTGAGCACGTAACGAAAGAGCAGCTGGTGGAAGTGACCAAGGAGCAAGTGCACGGCAATCTTTTCGCCGTCGATCTTGATGCGGTGAAGGCGCAGGTTGAGTCGCTGCCGTGGGTCTATACGGCGTCGGTGCGCCGGCGGTGGCCCCACCACTTACATATTCGCTTTACGGAACAACAACTTATCGCCCGTTGGGGTGACACGGCGTGGGTCAATCATGCAGGTGAGTTAGTGCGGTTAGGCGCGGTAGCGCTGTCGACGCCGCTGCCGCAGTTACGCGGACCCGACGGCACACACGCGGATGTACTCGCACACTATCGGCGTTTCGAACGCGCGCTCGCATCCGTCGGGTTGCATGCCAAGGCGGTGACGTTGACGCCACGTCGCAGCTGGAAAGTTGAGTTGGACAAGGGCGTAACCCTCGTGCTCGAACGTGCGGATCCTGACGTCAAGATTGCTCGCTTTGTGCGCGTGTATCCCCACGCGCTTGTACGTTATGCAAACAGGATCAAGCAAGTAGATCTGCGGTATACGAACGGATTTTCCGTGGAGTGGATCGAACCACCGGATGCGCTTGCATGGTTGGATTAGGAGAGTTGGACAACGGTGGCGCTTTCTTTGGCTGCGCACACAGGTTGCAGCGAAAGTCGGGTTTTGCCGCAACGTGCTCGCTGGCAAGCACTGACAAAAAAGAGGTGAAACTATGTCAAAGCGAGATGACGAAAGACTGATCGTCGGTCTAGATATTGGGACCTCCAAGGTATTGGCAATTGTCGGTGAGGTATCCCCTATCGGTGAGGTCGAGATTATTGGCGTGGGGCACCACCCAGCCCGCGGCATGAAGAAAGGAGTGGTGGTGAACATTGAATCTACGGTGCAGTCGATCCAGCGCGCGGTGGAAGAAGCTGAACTGATGGCCGGCTGTCAGATTCACTCCGTTTGTGCGGGTATCGCTGGCAGTCACATCAACAGCTTCAACTCCCATGGCATTGTTGCCATCAAAGACAAGGAGGTCGGCTTCGGCGATGTGCAGCGGGTGATCGAAGCGGCTCGCGCGCTCGCCATTCCAACAGACCAGAAGGTATTACACATTCTCCCGCAGGAATATGTGATCGATAAGCAAGACGGCGTGCGCGAGCCTATTGGTATGTGTGGCGTGCGCCTCGAGGCCAAGGTGCACATCGTCACCGGAGCCGTCAGTGCGGCACAGAACATCATCAAGTGCATTCGGCGCTGCGGACTCGAGGTGGATGAACTTATTCTTGAGCAGCTCGCCTCAAGCACGTCGGCGCTTACCGAGGATGAGAAAGAACTGGGAGTTTGTTTGGTCGACATCGGCGGCGGTACCACGGACGTCTCGGTTTTCACTGAAGGCGCCATACGGCATACCGCAGTAATCCCTATCGCCGGTGATCAGGTAACGAATGATATCGCTGTGGCCTTGCGTACACCGACGCAGCACGCAGAGGAAATCAAGAAGAAGTACGGATGTGCACTCACCGAGCTCGCGCACCGGGATGACGTGTTAGAGGTCCCCAGTGTGGGTGACCGACCGCCGCGCAAACTCTCGCGTCAAACGCTGGCGGAGGTCATCGAACCACGTATCGAAGAACTATACGGTCTGGTCTTGACCGAACTGCGACGTAGCGCCTTCGAGCACGTTATAGGATCGGGAATCGTGCTGACGGGTGGCAGCGCCAAGATGGCGGGAATGGTCGATCTCGCCGAAGAGGTATTCCACATGCCGGTGAGACTAGGAGTCCCGCAGTACGTCGGAGGGCTAACCGGTGTCATTCATAACCCGATTTACGCTACCGGCGTTGGACTGGTTTTGCAAGGAGTGAAAGGCAAGGAAGGGAAGAATCATGTTGAGCACATTGTGCCGGCGGCGGGTGTCAAAGGAATGGTCAGCCGGGCAAGGAGTTGGTTTCAGGGCAATTTTTGACGCAGGCAACCAAAGTGGCGGCCATGCATACGATATCAGTTTTTGAAGCACCCAAACAGGAGACGTCATCATGCTCGAATTGATGGATACTTACGCGCAACAAGCCATCATAAAGGTGATTGGTGTGGGCGGCGGCGGCGGCAACGCGGTTGATCACATGGTCGCTGTTGACATCGGAGGTGTTGAATTCATCAACGCCAACACGGATTCGCAAGCCTTGGAGCGATCAAGTGCGCCAACCGTCCTACAGCTTGGCGCCAACCTGACCAAGGGATTAGGTTGTGGTGCCGACCCGGTCATGGGACGCCAGGCTGCCGTCGA
Source organism: Acidiferrobacterales bacterium (assembly GCA_046760105.1). GTDB lineage: Bacteria > Pseudomonadota > Gammaproteobacteria > Acidiferrobacterales > SPGG2 > JBHIDJ01. The sequence goes on from JBHIDJ010000007.1 coordinate 71,245, forward strand.
GGATCGCGAGCGAATAGCCGAGGTACTGGCAGGGGCAGACATGGTATTCATCACGGCCGGCATGGGTGGTGGCACCGGAACCGGGGCGGCGCCAGTGGTGGCCCAGGTGGCGCAGGACGCAGGCAGCTTGACCGTGGCTGTCGTCACCAAACCGTTCCTGTTTGAAGCTAAGAAACGCATGGCTATCGCTGAACAGGGTATCGAGGAGCTGACCGCGTACGTCGATTCCATTATCACCATACCTAATGAAAAGCTCCTCACCGTGCTTGGCAAAGAAGCCACGCTCCTCGATGCCTTCGCCAAGGCCAACGAGGTGCTGCAGGGTGCCGTGCAGGGCATCGCTGAATTGATTACCCGGCCCGGTCTCATTAACGTCGATTTTGCCGATGTGCGTACGGTGATGTCCGAAATGGGGATGGCCATGATGGGCTCCGCCGTAGCCACGGGCGAGGGTCGCGCGAGTGAAGCGGCGCTGACGGCCGTATCAAGCCCCTTGCTGGAAGATGTGAACATCTCAGGCGCGCGCGGCCTGTTGGTAAACGTCACAGCAGGTCTGGATATGGCCATCGGCGAGTTTGAAGAAGTCGGCACGACCGTCAAGGAATTCGCCGCCGAGGACGCCACCGTGGTTGTCGGCACGGTCATCGACCCCGAAATGCACGATGAGCTAAGGGTCACGATCGTCGCAACCGGTCTGGGACAGGGGCAAAAGCGCGAGCACCCCTACCAGGTGGTAAGAACGGGGACCGGGACTGTCGATTACGAAGAACTGGATACTCCCACCGTCATTCGCAACCGACGTGCTGATGAGCCCCAACCGACGCGTGGGGAGGCCGCCCTGGAATACCTCGATATCCCCGCTTTTCTGAGAAAACAGGCCGATTAGGCCGCTCTTTGGGGCTTGCTACACCTCCGGGCCGGCGGAGCCTGCTCGGGAATCATGATTGATCTGGATCAACCCGGTTGCTGGACAAAGATAAAGTTTTACATTTAAATACTTCCCTGAAACCCCAGAATCAACGTGAAACTCCGGACCACGGCCTGTCGGTTCGGGGTCGCCTTTCTACGCTGCTAGGAAGAAGAGCCTTGGGTACGAGGGAACGCGCAAAGCGCGCGAAGCAGAATACAACTGCAAAACAAAAAGAACTATAAAAATGATCAAACAGCGGACGCTTAAGAATGTCATCGAGGCGACCGGCGTCGGCCTGCACACGGGTGAAAAGGTCCATCTGGCGCTTCGTCCTGCGCCGTTAAACACGGGCATTATCTTTCGCCGTGTCGATTTAGATCATGCGCCGGAGATTCGCGCGTGCCCCGAGAACGTTACCGACACGCGGCTTTCTACCACGCTTGAACGAGACGGCGTACGCGCTTCCACTGTAGAGCACTTGATGTCGGCTTTCGCCGGGCTCGCGATCGACAACGCCTATGTTGAGCTTACAGCGCCAGAGGTTCCTGTTATGGACGGGAGCGCCGGGCCATTCGTTTTTCTAATCCAATCTGCAGGGATCGAAGAGCAGCCAGCGCCGAAGCACTTCATCCGTATAAAGAAGAAGCTTCAGCTCGATGATGGTGACAAATGGGTTTGTTTTGAGCCTTTCGAAGGATTTAAAGTGTCGTTCGCCATCGAGTTTGATCACCCACTGTTTAGCACCGTGCCTCGGGTAGCAAGCATGGATTTTTCCACCACGTCGTTTGTAAAAGAGGTGAGTCGTGCCCGCACGTTTGGTTTTATGCGCGATATTGAACCCCTAAGGCAGGCCGGGTTGGCGCGCGGCGGGGATCTCGACAATGCCATCGTACTCGACAACTACCGCATCTTGAACGACGATGGTTTGCGCTACGAGGACGAATTTGTCAAGCACAAGGTCTTGGACGCGATCGGAGATTTGTACTTACTCGGGCATCCGCTGATTGGTGCGTTCAGTGCGCACAAATCCGGTCACCGTCTCAATAACCGGTTGTTATGTAGCTTGATTGCGGATCAAGAAGCCTGGGAGTTAATCTGCTACGAAGACGAGGAGCAGGCACCGATCGCCTTTGTGCACACAGTTCCCGCGATCTGAATTGTCGCGGGACTTGTGAACCACGAGACTTTGCGCGCTTTACAGGCGAGGACATAAAGAAGGGATAACTTATCACTACAAGAAGGGATAACTTGCCACTAGGAAATGAACTTTATCATCGTCCCAGGAGCGACCGGGTCGAGGCGTAGCACCTGCCTCTCCCACCGCCACCTCGCCCTCATGGTGTTGGCCGGGCTCATCGTGCTGCC
>JBHIDJ010000008.1:0-67717 GCA_046760105.1 Acidiferrobacterales bacterium
AGCTTAAAGGCTACGATGTCTTTCCGGTGCTCTCGTTTGGCTTGTCGTATCGGTTCTAAAATCAGATACAAGATACAAGTTAAACCCAGATACAAGATCCAAGGTCTAAGATACAAGTAAAAACCCATGGAACTGGACGCTAATTTATTCCTTGCATCTTGTATCTTGAAACTTGAATCTGCTTTTCTATCTTGGACCTTGTGACTGAATTCTATGTTTTGCGCTTCCGCCGTTGGTTGAAGCCATCCTCTCCAAAGGAAAAGACATAGTCATTACCTTGGACGGTGGTTTCGAGTAACACGTCCCGACCCCACAGCTGGTAAACATAGGCTAGCGTCTTTTCCGTGTATTCCAGTTGCAGATCGCGGCCATCGTGGGTGTGTTTGAGGTAGAGCATTCGGTTTTGTTGATAGTCGGCGTCCTCGATACGGATAACGGGCATCGAGCCCATACCGACGCTCTTCAGCAGAGTGTCTTTCACCTGCTGCCAATTTTGTTCGTCCGAAACATGGGTCACGACATATTCGTCTCTGCGACGTTCATACTGAAGCATATCCATGTCTCGCATGAGTTCCTCGGTGAGAAAACGACGCAAGAACGACACGTCCCGGTCAACCTCCCGTACCTCGAAGATCATCTCTGCTCCGCTCTTGTCAGCCTGACCATATTTCTCTATCTCTTCGGGCGTAGGTTCATCGCAGTAGCGACAGATGTCGTGCCAAAGTTTGAAGCCGAGGTAATAGGGATTAATACTTCCAGGGTGCGGGCGCACTACCTGATTGTGGTGAACCAAGAACTCTATCTGTAAATCCTCAGGTAGCTCCAGGCTGTTCATGATCTTGTGGTGCCAATAGCTCGCCCAGCCTTCGTTCATGATCTTGGTCTCGATCTGGGGGATAAAGTATTGCGCCTCCTCGTGCGCAATGGTCAACACGTCCTTTTGCCACTCGGCCAGGTATGGATTGTGGTCACGGATAAACAAGAGAATGTCCTCCTCTGGCTCGAGCGGCACCTTGGTGAGATCCGGTTGGACATATCTCGGCGATTTATGTACCCGATGAAACGGGTCTGCGGGTGGTCGCGCGGCAACGAGTGCTCGTTCCTCTTGTTCCTCGCGTGAGAGCTTGCGAATGGCGACGTTCCGTCGGCATTGGAAGGATAGAGCGTGTGCGGCATCGAGAGCCTCCTCGACCTTTTCCAACCCGATGGACGGGTCCTCTACGTAAGCCCTCGTGCGATCGGCACGCACCTTGAAGTTGCTAATAGTAAATTCCGGCCCGGTATCGCGGAATGTGAAATTGTTTCTGAAGAAATCGTTGTGCCCGTAGACGTGTGCAATAGTCAAGACCTGGAGACACAGTGAATTATCACGCATCAAATAGGCCAAAGACGGATTCGCATTGATCACCATCTCGTATGGCAACCCGCTAACGCCGTAGTCATAAAGTGTCTTCAGCTTTTCGTAACTCTTGCCGTATGACCAGTGTGGATAGTGAGCCGGCATACCGGAGTACGCGATGTAACCGAGCATCTGTTGGTGATCACAGACCTCGAACTCCTGCGGAGAACACGATAACCCGAACTCCTCCAGCTTTTCGCGGATTTTCGCGTCCCAGTATTCAAGATCTTTTACATTCCAAGTCCGGCTCACGTTCCCTCCGTCGCCTGTTCGCGCGCCAGAAACGCCTTAAAGCTCGGCCATATGTCCTCCTTGCGCTCGATCAACATGGTGTGAAAATTCGGTGTACGTAGGGACTTGAACAGTTGCAACATGGAGTCTTCGTAGTGGCTTGAGTTTAGCGGCTTAATCTCACCGTAACCAAAAAGATTGGCAACATCGCACAACTCCTTTGCTGCCTTCAACGCCGCGGCGTTGTCGTTGGGAAAATTATCGCCATCGGAGCAATGGAAGGCATAGATATTCCATAAGCTTGGGTGGAAACGCGCCTGTGTGATCTCCAGCGCCTTGACGTATCCCGAGGATATATAGGTACCGCCCGACTCGCCTTTGTGGAAGAACTCCTCTTCGCTCACCTCGCGTGCCCGTGTGTGATGGGCGATAAAAACCACCTGCACATTGTTATAGCGCGCACGTACAAATTGATAAAGCAAAAAGAAAAAGCTGCGCGCCAGATACTTCTTTACGGTGTCCATGGAGCCGGAGGTATCCATGATGCACATGACCACCGCATTGGACTGCGGTTTGACGTCACGACGCAGCCGCCGAAATGTAATATCGTCGCGGTGAAACGGGAAACGCTCGCGCTCCGGCTCGTCCTCAGCGACTTGACTGTCGGCAACCCGGCGGCGCACACGCGCGATGGCTGTGCGCCGTTTATCCATGTGTACGCGCACGCCTACCTTACGGTATCCCTTGCGCTTGCTGGTGCGCTCGGCGAGCACCTCGCGGAGCTTCTTGCGCTCCATGTCTGGGAGCTGGAGGTCTTCGAACATGATGTCAATTAACTCCTCCAGCGTTATGTCCGTTTCGTAGTAGTCCACGCCTGGCTGGTCACCACCATGACCGCTACCTTGGCCGCGTCCTTCGGCCTTGCCCACCACCTGGCCCGGCTGTGAATCGCCGTTACCGGTACCGACGCCAGGCGTGTTGTCGCCATAGATGAAGCGGTATTCTTTGATGCCGCGGATGGGAACCTTTATGATGCGGTCGCGGTTCCGACCGATTATGGACTCTTCGGCGATGATATCGGAGATGTTTTCGCGGATCGCTTGCCTCACCTTCTGGCGATGACGCAAACGGTCACCCGCGCTGCGATCGGAACGCAGGGCATCGGATGAGGAATAAGGACGAAAAATTGTAGTCATCGCGGTGCGTCTCGGCCGTCCAGCCAGCCCACCATGTACCTATCGTCCGGCGTGCGGCGCCGAAAACTTCAGGTTAACAATCGCACCGTGCTCGCAGGCCTGCTAGTCCTTCCACAGATTGTTCGCGGCATACTTTAGGATCACCTCGGCGGAGTGTTCATTATATCCGCGTCCGATTAGGGCCTCTATAAGATCATTGTACTTCTTGGCCTGTTCTTCGTCTCGAGTACGGGCCTTTGTGATGACGCGGCTCATGTCACGCACCGAGCTCATGAGTTTCTTCTCGATGGCTTCTTTAAGCGGCTCATAGGACTTGTAGCTGACCTTAGTGCCCCGGCGCGAAGCTGCCCACAGATACGCCATCACCTCCTGCCGGAAACCGTCGGCAGCGGAGCCGATGATCGCGATCTGCTCCTCAACGGACTTCAAGAACCCTTCATCCGGCTGCAGCTCCTCGCCGGTATTACGGTCCTTAACGCGAGTCTTGTTCACATAGGCCTCGGCGTGATCCAAGTAATTCTGGAACAGGGCCTCGGCCTGCTCTTCGAACGCATAGACAAAGGCCTTGGTGATCTCTTTTTCTAGGATCTCCAGATAGACCTTGTGCAAGGTATCCTGCAAGAACTCGAGGTATTGCTTGCGCGTATCATCGGACAGGTCAGCCGCTTTGACCATGTTAATAAGGGCTTCACGCACATTGATCGGATTGATTCCTTCGGGGCTGTCTGCCAAGGCGTTGTCGAGCGCTTTCATGATAAAGCGCGTGGAAATGCCGGACATGCCTTCGCGCCGCGATTCGTCTTGAAGCTCGCGGACATTGATCTTGAGAGTCTTTCCTTTCTCTATAACTTCTTCCCCATCGTAGAGACGCAGCTTGGTCATAAGATCGCATTTTGCGGTGGGCTCAAGCCTTGTGAGGATCGCAAACATACTAACGATCTCCAGGGTATGGGGTGCTATATGCTCACGGAAGTCCGAATACTGCAGCAATTTCCGGTAGATCTTTACCTCTTCCACGAGCCTCAGGTTGTAGGGCACCTTGACCACGACGATACGATCGAGAATCGCCTCGTTCGTATGGTCACCCCTGAACTTTTGCCATTCAGCCTCGTTCGAATGCGCACAGATAACGGTGTCGACGTATACCGTGCCATGGCGGCCGGGGGCAGGAATAAATTTTTCCTGCGTGGCCGTAATCATGGTGTGTAGGTACTCGGCCTCGTTCTTGAAAACTTCGATGAACTCCACCATGCCGCGGTTACCGACGTTGAAGGCCCCATTAAGGTCGAGTACGCGAGGATCGCCTTCGGAATACATGTCCAATTTGGAAATGTCCTCCGATCCGATTAATACCGATGTGTCCTGGTTGTTGGGATCGACCGGCGGTACCACGCCAATCCCTCGACGGTCGTGCCTGGAAAACGGTACCATGACCACCGGCACGTCTTCATAGCGTCCCTTGAACTCTTCCTTGAGGCGGTAGCGGCACACGGGGCAAAGCTCGCCCTCTATGTGCACATCCAGCATTTTCTCGAATTCTTTACGAAGATGATTGGGGATCAGATGCAGCGGCTCTTCCGCCATGGGGCAACCTTGGATGGCATATACCGGGCTGCTGCGGTCAAGGCCACGCTGTAACTTCTCCATCAACGAGCTTTTTCCCGCGCCCACCGGGCCCATGAGATAGAGCACCTGGCGGCTTTCCTCGCCGTGCAGCGCGGCGGAATGAAAATAACGGACAATTTGGGCTATGGCAGGCTCGATACCGAAGAATTCATGCTTAAAGAAGTCGTACACCTTGACCGGCTCGTCTCCAAAAAAACGCGCTACCTTGGGATCACCAGACTCGCTGGTATCCGAGACACCATCCCTTATGACTACATCATACAGGCGTGCGTGCGCCAGTTTGGTGACTCTCGGATCCTCCTTGACCTGTTCAAGATAATCGATAAAGGTTCCGCGCCATTCCTCGCTTCCGCGTTCAGCGCGATCCTTCTCGATGAGCTCAGCAAACGTGCGTTTATCCTCTGCCATAGCTACTACCCCCGGATGCTGCTGGCCCGTTTACGGGCGTGTCCTTTCAGGAAACCTAAGATGGAAGACTTTCATATCCCCAGATAGTTCCTTCGATCTAATTCCTCCTTGCATATACTGTGCCAGTAGGGATTATTGTGCAGTTGCCGCAATATGGCCATAAGCCACTGATAAATAGTGCCGTTATTTTTAGCAAGTGTTCCCTTACGTATGTCCTTTGCCACCGTCGGCACGTACCTACCGCCGCATCGCGCGTCCGTAAGCCGTAAACCCGGCAGACCATCGGTCATTCTAGACGGCCGCGGCGACAACAGCGTCGTACGTCGATCGCAACGCGAGCATTAACTGCTAAGCCGTTTCTTTCATACCAGTCGCATGCGCGTTTGGCATAACCATTGTCTCGAGAAACCGATGAGTGTGCCAGCTTACCGACAGCTTTCAACGCCACGCTCATATCACATGCTCAGCCAATCGATGCACCGACGAGATCCACCTCAGTATCGGCAATCGCACACATTGTCACCAGTAATTCTAGTCATTGCAGCTGGGAACGCGAATCTAGCGTGGCAACGGGCGTTACCGCTGTAAACAACAACGAAATAGACCGCTCAGACAGTTTAACAGATGATAGAAGTTGGATTCTTGACGGTCGAAACGCCTGTGGTGGTTGGCCAACGCCAGTCACTGCGCTGAACTCAGACATCAGTCAGAAGGTAAGGTAGTCCATGAGTGAATATGCGGTCATCAACCAAAAATGCGAGCAGACTGCTTCCGAGGACCACCAAGCTCTGAATCGAATCCGCTTAACGGTCTTCCCAGCCTTCTATATCGTCGTCCTCGTCCTCTACTTCTCCGACGGAATCGACGTCGGAATTACCGCTCAGGCTGGCAGTATCGTCGGGCAGACCTTCGCGGGTTCTGATGACCTTGTCATGTGGGACAATCGGCTCAATATCCCACTCATACCACGAATCGATATCAAGCTGTTCGACCTCGTCGTCGAGGTATTGAATCTCGACGATACCCTCATTCTCGTCCACCGACACGACCTTGAACTCGTAGCCTTTATCGAGGTGACGATACCACTGCCCAACAAGCGGTTCAGCGTCCCACGCCATAGCGTTTAACCTCTGATCCTGTTCTAGCCAGCCACTCTCCCATGTGCCTGCTGTTAGCGGGATAAATCCCCAATCGTCATTATAAGTATGCGCCATGAAGTGCGTAACGGGTAGTGGGGCCGCTCGGCGCCCGGGTGCACGGGCGAGGAAGATCGGGTCCTTTGCGCAAACCGCAGGCCGCCTTTTCCGGTGGCAGCCATGTGGCGGTGCTTCCTGCCGTTGCCGCGGACGGCTGGTTAGCGGCGTCGAGGTATCTTCGCCCAACGAGTCGCCAGCGTCAGCAGCCAAGCTGATCGCTGGCTGTTTGGCACGACGCTGCAATAACGCACCCGCTTCACCGCTGGGCTTGATCGCGAACCCCCGGCGCCAGTGCTATAAGTAATAGTTGAACCCGCAGGTTGCGTCGTCGCGCCTCCACGATTGTAACTACACTGAAACCTCGAGCTGTGAGCAGTATGCACATTAAAAAGCGCTCATCAAAAAGCTACGCGCATTCGGTATGCCTGTCGGCGATATTTGGATTCCTAGGCGTGCAACATTTCTATCTAGGTAGATACCTGGAAGGCCTGCTAGACGTTTGGTTAACAGCTGCTTGGATCTACTGCTTTTTCTTCGCAGACAAGCCGATGTTAGGAGCCATTGCGTTAGGCGCGGACTTAATCCATTCGTTCGTTGTCACGATTATGCTGTTAACAGGCAATTTCAAAGATGGCGAAGGCAGAATCGTCTGCTATCCTGGACAAGAGCTGGGTTGAATTTCAGCAAGTGAGGTAACTATGGAAAAGAGTCCGAAGGGTTTTGTACCCGCTATTTTACTGTGCTTTTTTCTGGGCGCTTTAGGTATACACAGGTTTTACGTCGGGAAGATAGGCACTGGTGTTCTTCAGCTGATAACTCTTGGGGGAATTGGCATTTGGGCTTTGGTTGATTTCATCATGATTGTCACTGGGAACTTCAAAGATAAACAGGGCCTGGCTATTAAAGCCAGTTAGTCGCCCGCCGGGCCGACCAAACTTAACGAAGCAAGAACTGCACACGATCCGCGACGCTGACATCGAGGCGATCATGCCTCGACAAAGCGTTGCGGGTCATATTTATCCCTGCGAGCTTACGCCGCCCCCACATCGGCGACTCGTGCTTTAAGGCACCTCATGCAAGCCTTTTCGCTTTTGACCGATTGTCCATAGCGCCTTAAGGACGGGCATCGTCTCCAGGTGAGCGTGCGTAATCCGCTCCCAATCGATCCCATCAGGAGGCGGTGGTGGCATTGCAACCTCGATGAGCTCGCTGGGCGTCACAATGTACGAGACCGGCAGATCGTGCGCCTCACGCGGAAACGAGCGCACCAGCTGGAGGGAATGCACGGTCGTCATCACCGGTACAGGCGGGTGTCCGAGCTCCCGCAGGATGGCATATTCGAGATCCCCGTAGCCATGGCCCTTGCCGCAGCGAAAGCCTCGCCGTGTCACGGCAACTGATCCCGTTACAATCAGATCCACGGGCGGTAGCGCCTCAAGCGGGATGTCTGTCGCCCAGCGCTGGCCGCGGGAGAGACTCGCCGCTTCGGCGATCTTATCTTCAGGTATAGTCGCGGGATCCAGTCTCTTAAAACCGCCACGCAACTGCGGCGTCGGCAAATAGACGACAATCCCGCGTCGCAGGGCAGCCCCGCGCACGTAGCGTTGTGGTGCGTCTGGATTGACCTTGATGTTTTTCGCGTTCGCGAACAAAGGATGCGCCAGTAGTCGCTCCGACGCCTCGCGTGCACCGGCGAAGTTCGGAATGCGGCCATGCGGCGGAAAAGGAAAACGCGCCACCTTTCGCTCGGCTAATTGGTCCCATACGGCGTTGCGCGTCTCATGCTTACTGGAAAACTCATTGGTCAGCGCGTTGTCCATGACGTTCACAACTCCACATCACAACTGCGCATGAAGCGCTACATACGCTAAGAGCGCCATGGCAGCGGTCTCGATACGCAGAATGGCTGCGCCGAGACTGACTGTTTGCCCGCCGTTGGCAACGATCTGCGATATCTCGGAATCGGTAAACCCGCCCTCTGGACCAACTATTAACAGCAATGGATCCGGAATCTTTCCGATATCACGTCCAGCCAGGGGCACTCCATCGGGATGCGCGACCCAAACGGCGCAACCGGCCTCGGTCGTCTGGGTGGCAACTGCAAGCAACGGTGCGGGATCATGGAGTGCAGGCAGGTATGGACGTCGACTCTGTTTGCACGCCTCAACGCAGATTCGTCTCCAGCGTAGGATGGCTTTTCTTCCAGGTTTGACGACACTGCGTTCGCACAAAAGCGGCCTGAACGCCCTCATACCTAACTGCGTCGCCATATCGAGAAGTACTGCCTGGCGTTCGCCTTTCGGCAGGGCACATGCAAGCTCTACCTGTGGACGCGGCACCGGCATCACGTCACGTGCTCGCAGCGTCACCTCCACTGCCCGCCGCTCGCGGGCGATGGTGCTTATGGTGGCACGCCCAACCATACCCTGGCCGTCAAATAGCCAGATGCTGTCACCGACGGCCAACCGCCGCGAGCCACGCATGTGACGCGATTCATCCTGATCTAATGTTGCCGTCTGTGCCGCACTGGCAAGATCGGGGCAATAGAACAGCGGCTCGGAAAGGCTGTGTACATCTAGCGTCATCAGAGCGTGCGGCAACCTTCAGCCTCGCGTGAGATAGACGTCATAACGCACGAGTTTGCCCTCGTAGCTCGTCGACGGGTTCGCTGGCAACGGCGGTGCATAATGCGGGCGTTTGACCACAACCCGCTGTTTCGCGTATCGCAGACACACCGACAACAACTCCATGGTATCGTCGTTGTCCCCAACCAAATCGCGCAGTATACGAAGCGGCTTCTTCGCTAGCGCCGAGTGTTTGCGCTTGGGTGGAAACATCGGATCCATGTATATCGCGTCCGGCCGGGGGCGAGTCACCGGCAATACCTTCCGCACGTCACCTGTCATGATCCTTAAGCGGCCACCCAATATCTTGTGCAGTGCGTGATCGTCGTTCGCGCGTGACAGCCCGTCGCGCAATAACGCAGCCACAAGCGGGCACTGCTCTACGGCGACCACGGTATAACCCATGCCTGCCAACCGGAACGCATCCTGGCCCATACCCGCCGTCGCATCGACTACCGTCCTTGTGCGCACACCAACGGCGCGCGCGAGCGGTTGACGGCGTGAAAGGTTGCGCGCCTTGCAGCGCGCGACGAGTTGGCCGGCATCGACGTAAAAGGGGCGTACGCGCCCATTACGATTATCCCGTAACTCCAGACGTCGCGGCGTCTTGACGAGGAGATATTGGAAAGGACTCGCATCAGTAATGTCAACGAGCGGCAGGCTCAGCTCACAAGCGAGCGTTGCCGCGGCCACCTGCGATTGCGCGTCCGTTCCGGCCAAAACCGCTACCTTCACGCCCATACGGCGACTCTACTGGGCGTGTACTGACAGCGTCCGTGGTTTACTGTCCTTTTCAGCACAAGAAGATCATACATTATCATGTCATCATGCGTGCAGGCGTGCCAATATCAAACTTTGGAGTTCGCGAACCAGATGTTGAAACTGGGGATAGCAGAACAACGGCTTGCAGATGGCTCGTCCACCTGCTGTCCTTTCTTAGTGTAGAGTGCACTGAAAATGCCCGGTGGAAACTGGAAACTGTACCAGGTCGGTCACCCTGCCGATGTGCGCGAAGTGTTCATGTAAGGCCGTAAGTGAATATCGGGTGCGTGTATTGGGATTCACCAAAAAGTCCCACTCCTCACAACTCACGTTTCGCCACTGGGGTTCACACACTTATAGACCGCAAATGTTTGTTTGCCCTGTTCAATGTCGGTGGTCATCTGCACAATTGTGTCTCCGCCCATTTCCGCGGCGCTGTTACGACCGAGGATCGACAGTTCCTTCCTTACTTTTTTCTCCTTTCGTTTCCAGATGCCAATCTTTGCTTTGAGCGATACATTCGTCTTTCCTAACCGCTTGCAGCTTGCAACCTCTTTGGGTTCCAGCACCCGAACCTTTTCCCCTTCCGGGGTCAAGTTGACCCATTTGAGCCCCATGAGCGCAGGCGCGACTATCAATACCAATACAACAACGCTCTTTTTCATGCCATCCTCCTGGTAGTAGTGTCTCGAAAAGGCGATTGAGGGGAGAATGGTCATTATACAGGGCTCGTCGCAATACCGAAAAAGCTCGGCCAGTACTGTATTCGGCCTCTCGTTTTCACATAACGGAATCGGCGGGGTGGAAGTTGCCTTGCATCGATCTGATATCCTATTTTTAAGCTGAGATAAACAACTTCGCCCGAGCCGATGGCGCCCAACAATCAATTTTCGCTACTCGGACAACGACGCTTTGGTCCGTTCTTTCTGACACAGTTCCTAGGCGCGTTTAACGACAACGTCTTTAAGCAGGCCTTGGTTACGCTCATCGCGTTCCATAGCGCAACCCTCATTGCCACAAACACCGATACGTTGGTCAACTTGAGTGCGGGGCTGTTCATCCTTCCGTTCTTCTTGTTTTCCGCGACCGCCGGACAGATGGCGGACAAATATGAAAAGTCGCGGTTGATTCAGCTGATTAAGCTGCTCGAGATTTTGATCATGATCTGTGCAGCCGCGGGTTTCTACCTGAAGAACGTGCCGCTGCTGATCGGACTGCTTTTCCTAATGGGCACCCAATCCAGTTTGTTCGGGCCGGTGAAGTACGGGATCTTGCCGCAGGTGCTTAAGGACGAAGAGCTAGTCGGCGGCAACGGACTGGTGGAAATGGGCACGTTCCTCGCGATCCTGCTCGGTACGATGGCGGGCATCATTCTGATCGGTCTGTCGGACGTCGGCATCGTGGCCGTTTCCCTTACCGTGATTGTGGTGGCGTGCCTGGGGTACCTGGCGAGCCGCCGCATTCCGTCCGTGCCACGCGTAGATACCGCGCTACAGATCAACTGGAATCCGTTCACCGAGACCTGGCGCATCATACAGTTCACGCGTCGTAATCGTACGGTATTTCTGTCCATCTTGGGTATCTCCTGGTTTTGGTTCTTGGGTGCCATGTACATCGCGCAGTTACCGAACTACGCCAAACTCACGCTCGGCGGTAACGAGTATGTCCTAATGGTGCTTATCACGCTGTTTACCGTCGGTATCGGTGCAGGCTCTTTGTTCTGCGAGCGTCTGGCCGGTCGTAAGGTAGAGCTGGGCTTAGTGCCCTTCGGTTCTATAGGGCTTACTGTGTTCGGCGTTGATCTGTTCTTCGCCGCGCCAACTCCGGCGAGCGCGGAGCTTATCGGGGCGGCGAGCTTCCTGCAATCGCCAGGCAGCTGGCGGGTGATGGCCGACATCACGCTGCTTGGTATGTTCGGTGGTTTCTACATCGTCCCGCTGTATGCCTTAGTGCAACAACGCAGCGAACCTAGTCACCGCTCACGCATCATCGCTGGTAACAACATCTTGAACGCCCTGTTTATGGTGGTATCGGCGGCAATGGCGATCATACTGCTGAATGCCGGTATATCGATCCCCGGACTTTTCTTAACAACCTCGGTGATGAATGCCGCCGTGGCGATCTACATCTACACCCTCGTGCCGGAGTTTCTGATGCGTTTCATCGTGTGGATACTAATCCACACCATTTATCGCGTACAGGAAGAGGGGTTAGAGCGAATTCCCAATGCGGGACCGGCGGTCCTGGTCTGTAACCATGTCAGCTTTGTCGATGCGTTAGTGATCGCCGGCTGTGTACGCCGACCGATACGTTTTGTCATGTACCACACGATTTTCAAGTTGCCGGTGCTGAGCTTTGTGTTCCGGACGGCCAAGGCCATTCCCATCGCCCCCGCCAAAGAAAACCCGGACATGCTAGACCGTGCCTATGAACAGATTGCGCAGGCACTGGAGGCCGGTGATGTGGTCTGCATTTTTCCGGAAGGCAAGATCACTGATGATGGTGAGATGCGCCCGTTTCGGCCTGGCATCGAGCGTATTATTGAACGTAATCCGGTGCCGGTGGTACCGATGGCGTTACGGGGGTTGTGGGGTAGCTTCTTCAGCCGCAAAGGCGGGCCGGCGATGCGCGCACCGCCGACACGCTTCTGGTCCAAGATCGCGCTAGTCGTCGGCGCGCCAGTGCCAGCACAAACCGTCAACGCGACAGGCCTTCAGGAACTCGTGCTCACACTGCGCGGTGATTGGAAATAGACGATGGCGCCGCACCTCAGAACACCAGTGCCTCAGCCTATCGTTTTCGGTGAGACCAAGACCGGCCGGTCGCGGTCGGCAGGCACCGTGCACAGAAATCCGAAGGGCTCCGGACCTTCAGGGTTTGCAAATTGATGGACCTCCCACGGGGCAATGTAGACCACGTCACCAAACGACAATGCGCTCTGCTGCTCCCCTAACGACACTTCACCACTGCCACGTATTACAATTACCACGTGTTCGTGTTCGTGTTTTTCCCGGCTGGAGAAACCGCCGACCTCGACTTCAAAGTAACGCACATAAAACGGCACCGTTAGTCCATCCGCACCGCCTACCAGGGAAGTGCGTGTCACGCCACGCCAGCTTTGCGGTTCGTCTTTGTAGATCTTGCGGATTGCGTCTTGCCAGACGAAGCCTTCGCGGTATCTCAGAATCTTGCTTTGGCCGGGCGTGACGCTATGCGCCGCCGTGTCCGCTGACTTCTCCTGCGTCATTGCGCTTGATCCTCGAACAGCACAAGTACCTTTAGCACGTTACCACCACTCTTGGCGGTGTCATAGGCCTTCTGAATTTCATCGATCCGAAATCGATGGGTGATCAACGACGATACATCAACCGCTCCGGTGCGCAGCAACTCATAGGCCCGACGCGTGTCCTCGGGCCCACAGGAGTAGGAAGGGACTAGACTCACTTCGCGAAAGTAGAGGTCACCCAGGTCAACGGAAGTTAGCGCACCCGTCGGCGTGGGCGTAAACAAAATAACGCTGCCGCCGTTTCGCACGTACGCCAACGACTGCTCAATCACTTGTGGGCTACCCGGCCCTACGATCACGAAGTCTGCCCCCTCAAACCCGTGCTGGCTTGCCTTGCGTGCCAACTCCTCCGGTGTGAACACCTCGTCAGCGCCTAACTGGCGTGCGTACTCGCCTCGTGCTGGGTCCGGTTCGACCGCCCACAGCAGATCGGCGCCCGAGGCCTTGGCTGCCGCGAGATTCAACAGCCCCATCACACCGCAACCGACAATCGCACCATGGCCGCCAGCGCGATCGCCGACACGCTCTAGCGCCTTCACCGAACATGCGAGTGGCTCGATAAGAGCACCCAACTCGGGGGCTAGATCATCAATGGGGAACGTGTCGCGCCGCGCATTAACCTGCGGGACCCGGATATACTCGGCCATCCCGCCTGGATCAAGCTTGCTCCTGCGCCAGGTAATACAGTGCACGTAGTCTCTAGCCCGGCAATAGCGACATTCCATACAGGGGGCATGATGGTGCACGAACACCAGCTGCCCGCGCCTGATGTGGTCGAGTTCCGGTCCTACCTCTTCCACGTAACCCACGACCTCATGCCCTAGCACGGTGTCGACCTTGCGTTCCAGATACCACTCCATGAGGTCCCCGGAACAAATCCCACATGCCGCCGTGCGTAGCAGGACTTCGTCCCCAGACTGCAAGGTGGGTCTGGGCACCTTCTGCACTTCAAAACTTGTTGGACCGCGAATGACCGCCTGAAGCATGTCAGATGCTAGCATCTACCAACTGGCTCTGTAAGTAGCCTGTTGGTGTTGGACGAAAATTCTCCTCAACGGCGCCGCTACGCCCATGGATCTATAGCATACTTAATACCGGTACCCGCTTCCATTTGCCGCAGGGCAAGATCGAGTTCGTCTAGCCGCATATCCCCGCTTATAAGCTCGTCCACACGCAACTCACCGCGCTGCAGCAGTTCTGCCGCACGACGCACATCCGGCGGGCCGAAATGAAAGGCGCCGAACAAGCGTAATTCATGGTAATGCAATCGAAAACTGTCAATATCGACAACGGTGTCCTTCGGCAAGCCGCCAAAGAACAGCACCTGGCCACCGGGGAGCACGAGATCCAGCGCTGTCCGCCATGCCGTCGTCCGTCCCGTGCACTCGATCACACAGTCGAAGCCGTCATCATCTGCAAGCTGGGCCTCAAGCGGACCCTGCTCCGTATCCACCACCTCCGCAAGTGCATACGCGCGCGCGATTTCGAGGCGTTGGCGGTTGCGACCCGCGGCAACCGCGGCTGCGTCCGTGAAGCGCGGTAACAGTTGGCAGAAGAGCAATCCCATCGCCCCCAGGCCGATAACCAAGATCCGGTCGACCCCAGACCAGTCGATCCGTTCGAGCGCATGCACTACGCAACTTACGGGCTCGAGAAACGCTGCCGTTTGTGCCGACATCCCTGCGGGCCGCCGCAACAAGTTATGTGCGACCACCGGCGCCGGCAGCCGCAGAAACTGGGCAAAGGCGCCAAACGCCATGTCTTCTTGCAGGCGCGGACACAGGCTGTAGCGCGCCTTGGCGCAATAGCGACAATGTCCACAGGGGGCGCTGTGCACGCCCCATACGGACATCCCGGGTTCAAATGCACGCACACCTTTACCGAACGCATATACTGAACCCGCATACTGGTGACCGAGTGGCCCTGGCATAGGAATGAGGGGATGTCCGCGCCGATAGGCTTTCAGGTCGGTCCCGCAGGTGAGGGCACGCTCCACACGAATCATCACCTCACCCGGTCGCAGCACCGGATCACTTACATCACGAATCTCGATCTTTCGAGGTTCGACTAGATAGGCGGCTCGCATCTGAGAAACGATGATAAAATCTTCTGCAGACCCAACATAAAACCGACAATGCTGTCACCCGGCGAACCGTGAGCTATTAGAGCTTAGCGCTACGGCGAGTGCGCGTCGGTTTGAGGACGGCTAAGTATAAACGCAATGCGGTGGTACAACCATGCAACCTCTGCTATGCGTTAGCGCCCGTGGCATTGCCGTTGCTACCCAACGCTGAAAGGTGAGTAAAACTTGAAGCAGGCCAAAGGTACATCAACACCACGACAGCTAGAGTTAAAGGATCTATTGGCTGATCTCGTCGCCGATGGATTACTCTCGACGGACGACGCGAACCGCGTCGCTATAAGTACCGGAAGAAAAAGCGATCTGCACCCGCTTGCCGCAGTTGCCAACCAAAACCTCAGGAGCGCTAAAAACCCAAACAAGGTGCTTACGCTTGAGGTCTTGACCGCGTGGTTGGCGCAAAACACTGGTCTCCCGTACGAGCGGATCGATCCATTAAAGCTGGATGTCGAGACCGTCACCAACGTCGTGTCATACGCCTACGCATCACGGCGCAAAATCCTGCCGATCGCTGTCACCGACGACACGGTAACGATCGCCACCAGTGACCCCGTTGCCAATGACTGGGAGGATGAGCTCAGCCGTGTTTTGCGCAAAAAGATCGTGCGGGTGCTTGCTAATCCCGCTGACATCGATCGTTACCTAGCGGAGTTTTATAGCGTAAGCCGTTCCGTAAAACGCGCCCTCAAGGATCCCTCGCGCGCGCAACTCGACGTCATCACGAATCTGGAGCAAATGGTTGAACTAGGCCGCGCCGGAAGACTTGACGCCGACGATCATCATATCGTCAACATCGTGGACTGGCTGCTGCAATATGCCTTTGACCAGCGTGCGAGCGATATCCATCTGGAGCCTCGACGAGAAAAGAGTGATATCCGATTCCGGATCGACGGCGTGTTGCATATGGTGTACCAAGTACCAACGCTGGTGATGAGCGCCATCATCAGTCGCATCAAGACGTTGGGACGTATGGACGTGGCCGAAAAGCGGCGTCCCCAAGATGGGCGGCTAAGGACCAAAACGCCGGTGGGAAACGAGGTCGAACTGCGTCTCTCCACCATTCCAACGGCGCTCGGTGAAAAACTGGTGATGCGCATCTTTGATCCCAGTGTGCTCGCTAGGAGCTTCAAGGAACTCGGATTGAGTGAAAGCGATGTAGAGCGGTGG
This sequence comes from Acidiferrobacterales bacterium, assembly GCA_046760105.1. GTDB lineage: Bacteria > Pseudomonadota > Gammaproteobacteria > Acidiferrobacterales > SPGG2 > JBHIDJ01. Next base: position 16,036 of record JBHIDJ010000008.1, read on the forward strand.
CAGACAATGGTCAAGCAACCGCATGGCATCATTCTCGTTACCGGCCCTACTGGGTCTGGCAAGACGACCACGCTTTACTCGACCCTCAAGCAACTCGCGAAACCTGAGGTTAATGTCTGCACCATCGAAGACCCGATAGAGATGGTCGAACCTACTTTTAACCAGATGCAGGTGCAGCATAACATCGGTCTAGGGTTTGCGAGTGGCGTGCGGTCGTTACTTCGCCAAGACCCCGACATCATCATGGTTGGCGAGATTCGCGACCTGGAGACAGCCGACATGGCGGTGCAGGCAGCGCTCACCGGCCACCTCGTGCTTTCCACTCTGCACACCAACGATGCCGCGTCAGCGATCACGCGCCTGCTCGAGATCGGCGCACCTGCCTATCTGATCAATGCGACACTGTTGGGCGCCGTGGCTCAGCGGCTCGTGCGTACCCTCTGCCCGCACTGCAAACAAAGCGGCAATTTAGACGACGATGCATGGCAAGCTCTGGTGCACCCGTGGAAGGCCACGAAGCCAGAGGCGGCTTATCTACCGAAGGGTTGTCTGGAGTGCCGCAATACCGGCTACTTCGGACGGATCGGTGTTTACGAGATTCTCACCATGTCGCCGGTGCTGTGCAAATTAACGCAGGCGGAAACCGAGGTTGCGGTCCTGCGCGAGCAGGCGGTCAAGGAAGGCATGGAACCCCTGCGGCTGAGCGGCGCGCGCAAAATCTATGCCGGGCTTACCACCATTGAGGAAGTGGCCAAAGTCGCACCGCCCCCAGAAGAACCGTTGTGAATCGGTTGCTTGGCCGTCGTTGTTTCTCAGCCCTCGCGCGCGGGCACGACTCGCGGTTGGCGCTTGTCGTCTATGGCGACGTATGTGAGCGCCGCCTCGGTCACTTTCACACACTCCGTCGCGTGCAGACGACGCTCCGCATAGACATCGACCTTAACCGTAATTGACGTGCGCCCGACTTGTACCACATCGGCGTAAAAACTGACTACGTCGCCGACCAGCACCGGCTTCTTGAATGCCAGCGCATTGACGGCAACGGTGACCACACGACCCCTTGCGCGGCGCGCGGCCGCGATGGCCCCGGCAACATCGACGTGCGACATGATCCAACCGCCGAAAATATCGCCGACACTATTGGTATCCGCTGGCATCGGAACCACACGAAGCGTGGCCTGCCGCTCGTCAGGAAGTGAGTCGTCTACCATGATCGTTCCTCCATGATTTGCGCGTTGTCGCGCGTCCGTTAGTGATTACATCTGTTACGGCCAATTGCTGCTCGTGCGACTGAGGTGAACATCGATCTTGTCATATGCGAGCGGCAGCAAATCGCCGTTGTCATCGCGCACGTCGGACTGCGTGAAGATCCGTAACGCGTGCAGCACCTTTGAGCGTCAACCACTGGCAGCCCGATATCTCTCTCACTCGAAGGGCAAGCCGCTGCGTGCGTAACGCATTATCGGGCAAGTCGAAATAATGGTCACGGATCGTATTGGCCGCTCGCGGCAGAACCCGATAGCGACCGATCCACTCAAGCGCGCAGATCTCCTCCAGTACGGCCTGGGGCTTGTGACCACAGACTATCATTGTGATTTCGATTTCCCGCATGTCGCTGTATCGATCGGAAAAATCAGGGGTTTTATCCGAGGGCCGCTCCCGTTGTACTTTGAGGTAGTTTGCATCGTGCCCCTGAAGTCCGCTGTTGGCCGTCTACACATTGTAAGCCCTTGTTGAATTTAGCAAATATGGCGACTGTCCCATGTCGACGCGGGAAATTGTCACCGACACGGTTTACGATTACGATATACGGACAGTTACTTCGCTGATAAGAGATGATCGCGGAGGAGAAAACATGAAAAAAATCAAAGCACCAGCCCTTAGCACTCCAACTGGTGTCGAAGGCCGTGCTCTTGACGTAGAAAGGGCCCCCGCACGCGGTCGTGTGACGGCAGTCGACAGGTGGCTTGCGCGCCGCATGTTCCAAATTATGGGGGAACCGCCGATCAACGTGGTGCTTTGGAACGGCGAAGAATTGGCCGGCTCGCCGGCTACGCCGGTCGCGCGCGTTTGGATTCGCGATCGCAAGACCTTCTACAGGCTGCTCATCCAGCCGGATTTGCATTTCGGTGATCTTTACAGCGTCGGGCGTATTGAAGTGGAAGGCAGCCTGGTCAAGTTCCTCGAGACGGTCTCCCGCAACGCCTCGCGAATCGGCGTGCTAAAGCGGCTCCCGCGCATACTGAGCCGGCGGCACCGAAATACGCTTACCGGTTCAAAAGACAACATTCACCACCATTATGACATCTCCAATGGGTTCTACGCGCACTGGCTGGACGACGAAATGCAATATACCTGCGCCTACTTTCCGGATCCGGAGATGACGCTCGAGCAGGCGCAGATCGCCAAGATGGACCATGTCTGCCGCAAGGTCCAGTTAAAACCCGGAGACAAGGTAGTGGAGGCTGGTTGTGGGTGGGGAGGCCTTGCCAGACACATGGCAAGACATTACGGCGCGCACGTCAAAGCCTACAACATTTCCCACGAACAAGTGACCTACGCCCGCGACCGCGCGAAGGCCGAGGGATTGGCTGATCGTGTGGAATATATCGAGGATGACTATCGCAACGTTTCCGGCGAGTGCGATGTTTTCGTCTCCGTGGGTATGCTGGAGCACGTGGGCGTGGAGCATTACGCCGGGCTTGGCGAAGTCATTCACCGTTCGCTCACGGCGACCGGACGCGGACTCATCCACACCATCGGGCGTAACAGGCCCGGAGGGCTGAACGCCTGGATCGAGAAGCGCATCTTTCCGGGCGCTCATCCACCGTGTTTGCGCGAGATGATGGAGATCTTCGAACCGCGCGAGTTTTCCGTACTGGATGTCGAAAACCTACGTTTGCATTACGCCAAGACGCTCGAGCACTGGCTGGCACGGTTTGAACAGCATGTCGATCAGGTCACCGGTATGTTTGATCCAGACTTCATGAGAGCTTGGCGTCTTTATCTCTCCGGCTCGATTGCAACATTCACGACCGGTTCGTTGCAGCTCTTCCAGATTACCTTCGCGCGTCCGCTGGATAACACGATTCCCTGGAGTCGGGCCCACCTCTACACCGAACAGCACCAATCGTAAGAGCTAGCACCGCTTTTGCGCTGGTGATCTTGCTCACTCTTTGCAAAACGAGTGTGGCAGTGATGTGTCCCTTCTGGATCACCCGTTGTTGATGGTTCCTGATTGTGCCGCACGCGAATAACCGTAGACGCGATGCGACAGCGTTTCGGCATTGGTCAACAACCGGTCTAGGAACTGGCTCGTGCGGACCGCGTTCCCAGACTCATCCCGCATCCAGTAAAAGAACGTCATCAAATAGATGGTGGTGAGGCCAGTCTCCTCGAGCGCGCGACGCAAAAATGTGACATCACGATGTGCCGCCTCACGTAACCACTGCACCGTGCGACTGATACGCATAAGCGCTGGGATCTGCACGTGCAAATGCCCCGGCTCGAGCTTGCCCCAAATCATCTCGCGGGTTACTTTCCTGTGCGGCGCCAATGCTGCTAACCAAGTCATAATCGCGCGATGCACGCGCTGGCGCGCCGGCAGCGCCTGAAACTCCGCCGTCGCCGCATCCTCAAGCATGGCGCGATCGGCCCGATCAAACCACGCCTCTACCAACTCTTCCTTTTCGCGGAAATGGGCGCGAATGTCATTCAAACTAAGATCGAGTGCGGCGCCCACATCGTGTAGCCGTACTGCTTCCCAAGACCGTGCCTCCGCAAGTGCAAGCGCCGTGTCGATAATTCGGTCTTTAATATCAACTTTCTTCGGCATGGCCGTTTCCCACAACCTGGCCCCAGAGATAACGGTGCTATATTACACTCGCTGCGCGCGTCCGCACGACAAAATAGGAGCGCGCACCGGACGAACGGCGCACATAGCACGTGTTGTTCCGTTGGAACTTAGACCGTGGTTTCGACGGGTTGCAGGTAGGGTATCGGGGCTGGCCGGGAATCGTCGTAAGTCACTAACTCCCAGGCGTCGGTCTGCGCTAAGAGCGTGCGCAGCAGCCGATTGTTCAACGCATGACCCGATTTGTGTCCGCTGAATGAACCGACCAAGCTGTGCCCCAGTAGGTAGAGATCACCGATTGCGTCAAGGACCTTGTGCTTGACAAACTCGTCCTCGTAACGCAGCCCGTCCTCGTTGATGACGCGATAGTCATCCAGGACGATGGCGTTATCGAGGCTTCCGCCCAAAGCGAGGTTTTGGTCGTGCAAATGCTCAATATCGCGCATAAAGCCGAAGGTACGTGCGCGGCTGACCTCCTTGAGAAAGGACGTCGATGAGAAGTCCAGCTCCGCCTTGTGACAACTGGTCTTAAAGACCGGATGGTCAAAGTCGATGCTGAAAGCGACCCTGAAACCTTCGTACGGATCGAATCGCGCCCACTTGTCGCCGTCTTCCGCCTTGACGGTCCGCTCGATACGCAAGAACCGTTTGGCCGCGTCCTGCAGTGTGATACCGGCAGATTGGATCAAGAAGACGAACGGCGCGGCACTACCATCCATGATGGGGACCTCCGGGGCGCTTACATCGATGTAGGCGTTGTCGATGCCCAAGCCGGCCAACGCCGACAGCAGGTGCTCGACGGTAGAGATCCTAATTCCGTCTTTTACCAGGGTGGTCGACAGACTCGTGTCTCCGACATAATCGGGGTGTGCCTTGATGTCTACAGGCAGGTCGAGATCGGTGCGGCGAAAGACAATGCCGCAGTTCACGGGCCCAGGCCTCAGCGTGAGATACACCTTCTGGCCTGTGTGCAACCCGACACCAGTGGCCGTAATGACGTTTTTGAGAGTGCGTTGTCTGTAGTTAGTGGCGATGGCCATGCAATTCCTTCTGCGCCGGCCACGCTGGCCTGGTAATGAGGGTTTTTAGCATTATGGTTTTCTTGTATTTGGCTTCGGTACGAGTACTACCCCGAATTTTGTTAAAACTGCTTGAGATTTTCAGTCTAGCACAGCATTAGCCGGACCCCAAACGTCACTCCTCATACGCCCTCAGGTGGTGATTGGCTTGGTGGAAGGCTTCCGTCTGGCCCGCGGGTGTGCCTGGTCGTATACGCGCGCCAAGTGCTGAAAGTCCAGGTGCGTGTAAATCTGGGTCGTCGAAATGTCGGCATGACCCAGGAGTTCCTGCACGGCGCGCAGGTCGCCACTGGACTCGAGCAGATGGCTCGCGAAGGAGTGGCGCAACATGTGAGGGTGTACGGGGACATACAAGCCCTGCTGCTGCGCCCAGCGTCGCACCCGCAGCTGCACCGCCCGGTGGCTCAGGCGACGCCCTTTGCGCCCAGTGAACAATGCTGGCTCGTCCTTGGGCGTGAGGCGCCGTCGCGCCACCAGCCATTGGCTGAGGGCATCACATGCAAAGCGGCCAATGGGCAGTACGCGGGTCTTCGCGCCCTTTCCAGTTACCCGCACCTGCTCCGCCCGCAGGTCTAGATCTCCCGCATCCAGGCTAACGAGTTCGCCCAAGCGCAATCCCGAGGAGTAGAGTAGCTCCAGGATCGCGCGATCGCGCACGCTCAACGGATCATCGCCGGCAATCGCGACAAAGCGGCTAGCCTGGTCTACGGTGAGCGCCTTCGGCAGCCTCTTCTTCGCCTTGGGCGCCGGGATGCCCGCCGCCGGGTTGCGTCTCACCAGGCGTTCCCGCAACAGATAACGGTAAAGCGATCGCGCCGCCGAAAGACAGCGCCGGACAGTCTTGCCCGAGCGACCCTGGCGATGAACGCTGGCAGCGAAGGCCCGCACATCATGCGGCGCAAGCGCCTGCCAATCGGCGATACCACGTGCGTCACAGAAGGCGACTAGTTGCACGAGGTCCCTGGCGTAGGCGCTGATCGTCCTTGGCGACATCCGCCTTTGATCACGCAGGTAGGCCAGGAATTCACTTACCTGGCGTGTTGCGCGCGGTTGCATAGTCGCTCTGGGACCGTTATCTGAGATAGCGCGCGACGCCGCGCATCAACAGCTCGCCGAGCCTTACCAGATACAGGGTCCCCATCTCGGGATGAAAACGGTGCGGGTCGCGGCTACCGAGGCACAGCACACCGCGCGGGATCTCGCCCCCGAGAGCGATCATCGCCGTGGATTTGATCTGCTTGGCGCCGGTGCCGAACAAGTAAGTTAGCATCTTGTCGTCGTACTTGCCGCCACATACGGGTCGGCCACCGACAAACTGCTTTAACAGCGAATTGAGCTGGCGGTCATCTTGCTTCGTGAACTCCGGCCGCCCCGCGGTGGCTGCCCCCCCGCCCTTGAGGCGGATCACCACCTGATCCAGCTTGAACTCTTGGCGCAGAAGGTCATGGGCGGTACTCAACACATCGTCCAGAGAGGCCGCATCGATCATCGCTTGGCTGAAGTGGTGCAGCCGTTCGCCCAGAACCTCGTTTTCACGGGCGATCGCTACGAGTTCACGTAACTGCTGTTGTAAACGGTGATTCTGTTCGCGCAGCACTTGGACTTGGTGTTCCAGGAGCGAGATGGCGCTACCGCTTTCGGGATGAGGTACTTTAAGTGTCGCCAGTACCTCGCCGTGACGCAGGAAGTAATCCGGATTGTCTTCCAGATAGCGAGCTACCGCCTCCTCCCAGGTGAGCTCTTTTTGTTGTCCTTCGCTTTTGTGAGTCATAAACGCTCTACATCAAGGCTGCCTTCATACGTGGTGACGGCCGGGCCCCTCAAAAACGCCGGCTCGCCGTCCCCAGGCCACGACACGTGCAGCGTGCCCCCGGGTAGTGTCACCTCGACGGCCTCCGCGAGCAAGCCGCGCCGGCAACCCGAGATCACGGCTGCCGTGGCCCCAGTCCCACACGCCAGCGTCTCACCCACTCCGCGCTCGTGTACGCGCAGACGGATGTGCCGCGGATCCAGCACCTGCATGAATCCCGCATTCACCCGGTTGGGGAAGCGCGGGTGGTTCTCTACTAGGGGGCCGAGGGTCGCCACTATCCCGTCATCCACGTCCTCGACTATCTGCACTGCATGGGGATTTCCCAGCGAAAGCACACTGACAGCCACGTGTTTGCCCCCTATATCCAAATCATAGACGACCTCGGGTGTATTTGCCGCAAACGGGATCTTGACGGGATCGAATTCCGGTACCCCCATATCGACGGTCACCTGGCCGTCCGTCTCTACACGGAGATGGACCACGCCACCCAGGGTCTGTATCGCCATCTCGCTCTTGTTTGTCAGCCCACAGTCGCGCACGAACCGAGCCAGGCAGCGCGCCCCGTTGCCGCAATGCTCAACCTCACCGCCGTCGGCGTTAAAGATGCGGAACTTGAAATCGACATCGGGCGTGTCGGCGCGTTCCAGCAACAGCACCTGGTCACACCCTACCCCGTAACGCCGCTGGGCGATACGGCGGATCTGCTCACGCGTCAGATCGACCCGCCGACGAATACAATCAAACACCGCGAAGTCATTGCCAAGGCCATGCATTTTGGTGAATGAAACACGCATACACCAAGATTACCGCCTTGTGCACGGCAAGCAAACTAGTGTTTGAGCGCCAAGCGGAGTGTGGCTCAAGCGAGGTTACCCCAAACGATCAGATGGCGGTCGCTGACCACGTCGATCTGAAGGTAGCCCTCCAGACCCGCTGTCAGCAGCTGTGCGCGGATCTCGTCCGGGCGATAGCTGGCGAGCAGGGACTTAAAAAAATCGCGTTTCAGGAGCTCGGGTTCATTGCCGCTGTACGCGTCGACCAATCGGCGCGCGACGGACCTCGAGTCGGGCCGCAGCAGATCCATCACAAAAATGCTTCTTCTCTGGGGCGGTCCGTTGTCCTTGAGCGTGTTCCACAGCACGAGCGGATCGGCAAGATGATGCAGCAGACTGTTGCTGATAACCGTATCGAACGTGCTGTGTGCCGGAAGCTCACCCGGCAAACGCACCCTGACGAGCCTGATCCGATCCTGCATGTCCGCGGCGTCTACAGCCTCTCGGCCTAAGGCCAGCATCGCCTCAGACCCATCAATGCCCGTCAATTCACAATTAGGATAGGCATGGGCAAAACGAATACTGATGTCGGCCGGCCCGCACCCGAGATCCAGCACACGCAGGGGACTGTGGTCGGGAAAGCGCTCGCGGAAACGCTCGATGAATGCCTGGTGCGGTTCGGAGAAGTCCGCCATAGCATAGGCGCGTGCCTGCTCGGGATCATCCATCAACTCTGGCTCGGGAATACGTTTCATAAAACGACACAGCTAGTAGCAAGTTACAAGTAGCAAGTAGCGAGGAGAAAGCAAAAAAGCTTCAGACTCGCCGGAGATTTCCCTTGATCCTTGCTACTTCGCACTTACCTACTCGCAGTTAATTACTTGCTACTCGGGCAATATCGATTCCGTCGCCAGCATCTCATCGATCGTTTCCCGGCGACGGACGATATGGAAGCGATCCTTATCAACCATGACCTCTGCCACAAGCGGACGACTGTTGTAACGCGAACTCATAATCGCACTGTAGGCACCAGCACAGCGCACCGCGAGCAGATCACCGGGGGCGACAGCTAATTCGCGATCGCATCCGAGAAAATCTCCGCTTTCGCAAACCGGACCAACGACATCGTAGACATGCATCTCATGCCCACCGTCCGTGGCGACCGGCACAATCTCATGCCAGGCATCATAAAGCGCGGGTCGCATGAGGTCATTCATGGCGGCGTCGACCACCGCGAAATTCTTCGCGTTGGTATGCTTTAGGTACTCCACACGCGTGAGCAGCACCCCGGCTTCACCCACGAGCGCCCGCCCGGGCTCAATCACGACGCGGATGTGCCGGTATCGTGAACCGTGGGCATCCAGTCTGTTAATGAGTGCAAGCACGTAGTCACGCGGGCTCGGCGGTTGCTCACTGCGATACGTAATGCCAAGCCCGCCCCCCAGATTGACGTGTTCAAGTTCGAGTCCTTCCCGACGCAATGCTTCCACCAGCGTCAGCAAACGCTCAAGCGCATCGATAAACGGCGCCGTATCGGTGAGCTGCGAGCCGATATGGCAAGCCATACCTATGATCTTAATAGTCGGCAGACTGCGGGCATGAGTATAGACATCGCCTGCGCGCTCGATGGGCACACCAAACTTGTTGCGCTTACGGCCGGTGGCGATATAGGGATGCGTATTCGGATCAACGTCTGGATTCACGCGTAGCGCAACCGGTGCCGGCTTGCCGACCTGACTTGCCAGTTCGCTCAGACGCGCGAGCTCGCCCTCGGATTCGACGTCAAAACAGTGGATACCTGCTTCCAATGCACGCTGCATTTCGCGCTCAGTCTTGCCGACGCCCGAGAACACCACCCTCGAGGGGTTACCACCTGCGCGCAGTACGCGCTCGAGCTCCCCTCCGGACACGATGTCGAAGCCCGATCCGAGGCGCGCGAGTAGGTTCAAAATGGCCAGGTTCGAATTGGCCTTCACCCCGTAACACACCAAATGATCGCGCGAGCCGAAGGCCTCATCAAAGGCATACCATCGGCGCTCGATCATCGCTCGCGAATACACATAACACGGCGTGCCCACTTGCTCGGCAATGGTCGCCAGCGGGATATCTTCGGCAAAAAGTTGCCCGTTACGGTAAGCAAAGAGCGTCATCGGTGATCTACCGCTAGTACTGCTTGTTTGACTGCTTTTTGCTCTGCTCCTCTTCCCTGGAGTCGTCGGTCTGCTCTTGCTTCACGGGTTCTGGGAGGTACAAGGACCCCTTCTTGCCACAGCCCATCAGGGCTCCAGCAGCAGTCGCTAGCACTCCGACTACGAGCAACGGCAAGGCGATACGAGTCATACGCAAATCTACGATCCTCTGGAGATGTGTTAGCCGTAGGTTACCAGTTACTCGATGCGTGCAGAATGTCCAAAGATCGACGGGGGGGATTGGGACCGACCCGGGCTTTTTAACGTACACCATCAAGACCGAATCAGCACAACGTCATGGTGCAGAAGTTCCGCCTTTAGCGCATCCAAGTTCAGCAGGCCGAGGCACGGCATGGCGCCGACATCGGCAATACCTTCGCGCACCCATTTCCTGATCAGCGCGATGGCCGGGCTACAAGCGATCGCCGCGTTGCCATTAGTACGTGCTATCAGACACGCCGCACGCATGATGTCAGCGCCATTGCGCTCCCCGTGTACACGCACGCGAATGCCTGTGGTCATATCCAGCAGTCTTTGAACCTCGTCGCGCCGCATTGTACTTTCGTACTCCACAATATTATGAAGCCTCCGCAGGCGGCCAAGCCCAGCTAAGGCGTAGTTAAGCACCGCCTGGCTGACGCTGGCGCGAAATGTCACCGTCTGTGCGCCGTATCGTCCTGGAAAGAGATCAAGATCCACGACGTCGCAAAGATAAGTCCGCCGCCGACCAACGGGTGCGGGAAACCTGACCGTCTCTGGTTCCGACCAGTGGAACGTATCCCGCCAGAGTCCCCTGTGTTTGACGCGCATAGGGCGGCCCACGTAACGCATCATGTTCTGTAACGTCGCGAACCACGGTCTTTGCTCATCCATCGGCGAGATCGCGGTGTGAATCTCGGTCACCCGATCGAACTCATCGAGCAGCGAGTCCACCAACGCCCCGGAGATGGCGGGCGCCAACGTCGCACCTGCTACGACTAGACAAGCACGGGCTTGCGCCTGCTTATTCAGGGCGGTGATGCCAGCAACATATTTCCGGCTAGCGGCGGTATCGACATAATGTACGGAGCCCTGCGCGCATTGTCGAGCTATCCGATAGTCGTTCGGCCGAAAAGGACCACCCGCATTGACCACGGCAAATACATCACGGAGTGCGTTTCGCACCGAGGTGGTGCTGTCGGCATCGACGGTGATAAACCCGACCCCGACCCTTTTCGCGAACGCCGGTTTCGCATCGGATCGCCTGACCCCCATCACGCACTCGATCGCGGAATCCGCCGCCAACGCCGCACTGATGCCCCTACCTGTGGCACTGTTTCCGAGGACCAAGACCCGCCTAGTCATGCGGCGCGAATGATATCAAAGAAAAGACAGATGCAAGATACAAGTAAAAAGATACAGGTTACGCTTTCAATGGTATTCGTCCTATTGAGGTTTTGCTTGTACCTTGGACCTTGAATCTTGTATCTGAATTTTCGGATAAACAGTCGTAACAACCTCTTTGTACTGCTTGACGAAATGTACGGTAAGGCCGTTGCGCACATGCTCTGGTAACTCTTCAAAATCGCCGCGGTTTGCCTCCGGCAGGATAAGCTCCGCGATGCGCACACGCCGTGCGGCGATCACCTTCTCACGAATGCCGCCAACCGGAAGCACCTGACCGGTCAGACTCAGTTCGCCGGTCATGCCGATCGGGCGCGCGATCTTCTGCCCACGCGCCAGCGAAAGCAACGCCGTGGCCATGGTGATGCCGGCACTCGGGCCATCTTTTGGCGTCGCGCCGGCAGGCACATGTAGATGAACAAACGCCTTTTCGAAGTAGTCTGCCGGCGCGCCATAAGGTGCGCTGTGCGATGAGATATAGCTGTAAGCGATCTCGGCGGATTCCTTCATCACATCACCTAGTTGCCCAGTGAGCTTGAAACCACGTGTGTGCTCGTGCACGCGCGTAGCCTCCACATCGAGCGTCGCGCCGCCGAGCGGTGTCCACGCAAGACCGGTGGCGATACCCACACCGGTCATGGGCTTCTCCTCCCGAAAAACCGGCTTGCCGAGATAATCCTCGAGATTTTTAACACCCACCTTGATCGGCGGTTTCTGTCCTTTGAGAATCTTGACTACCGCTTTGCGCGCAATCGTGCCGATACGCTTTTGCAGATGGCGCACACCCGCCTCACGCGCATAGCGCTCTATGATCTCGCGGATTGCGTTCTTTTCTATTCTCAGCTCAGTACGCTTAAGGCCCATCTTTCCCAGCTGTCGCGGTATCAGATGGCTGCGCGCGATCTCCATCTTCTCGAGGGTGATATAACCACCCAGACGTATGACTTCCATACGGTCCAATAACGGTGCTGGAATGGTATCCATTTGGTTGGCGGTACACATGAACAAGACCTTCGAAAGATCGAAACGTACATCGAGATAGTGATCCAGGAAGTCCTGATTCTGCTCTGGGTCGAGGACCTCGAGTAACGCTGATGCGGGATCGCCGCGATAGGACGCGCCCACCTTGTCAATCTCATCAAGCATGATTACCGGGTTTGCGGTGCCAACGTCCTTGATCGCTTGGATAAACTTCCCCGGCATGGCGCCTATATACGTACGCCGATGCCCCTTTACCTCGGCCTCGTCACGCAAGCCACCCAATGAGAAACGATAAAACCTGCGCCCGAGCGCGGCCGCCACCGAACGGCCGATCGAAGTCTTGCCCACACCAGGTGGACCAACGAGCAACAGAATCGACCCCGCGACTTCGCCGCGCATAGCGCCCACGCCGAGAAACTCAATAATGCGTTGCTTTACGTCCTCGAGCCCTTCGTGATCACGGTCCAGTACCTCGCGCGCATGCTCAAGGTCGAGGTTGTCTTCTGAATACTTGCCCCACGGTAGCAAGGTTAGCCAGTCGAGATAATTGCGCGTTACGGCGTACTCAGGCGACCCCACCTCCAGCACTGACATCTTTTTCATCTCTTCATCGATACGCTTTCCCGCCTCCTCAGGCAAGTCCGCGTCCTTCAGTCGGGCACGGAATCTATCGAGCTCAGCCGTGCGGTCATCCTTAGCGATGCCGAGCTCTTTCTGGATCGCCTTGAGCTGTTCCCTAAGGAAATGCTCCCGCTGACGGGTGTGGATGCTTTCTTCCACCTGCTTGTGGATGCGCATCTGCGCCTTCGCTACCTCGACTTCTTTCTTCAATACCACCAACACCTTCTCTAACCGATCAAGGATGTGCGTGGTTTCTAACACCTCTTGGAGCTCTTCCTTGCTGGCGGTGGTTAGGCTGGCGGCAAAATCCGCAAGGCGTGACGGCTCTTCCGGGCCAAAGCGATTGAGGAAGAACTTCAGTTCTTCCCCGTAAAGGGGATTCAAAGGCAGCAGCTCCTTGATGGTATTGACGACGGCTACGGTATAGGCCTTGAGTTCTGTGACGTCCTTGTAGCTCGTCTCTGGAAAGTATTGTGCTCGTACCGCAAACGGGCGCTCGCTTGACACCCAATCCTCGATGCGGAAACGTTGTAATCCTTCAACGAATATCTGCAGCTTGTCCTCAAGCTTAACAACCTTGTGGATCCGGCCAGCCGTCCCCATGGCGTAAAAGTCCGCTGGCTTGGCCTCGAGTGGATCGTCGGTGCGTGTCAAAACCAGGCCCACCACCTTGTGGCCGGCCTCCATCACTGACTCCACGGTGCGCATCCACGCCTCCTGCTCGAGCACGATCGGAATCATCTGCGCCGGAAAGAATGGCCGGTTAGCTAACGGCAAGACATACAAGACGCCGGGTAAGACTTCGGAGGGCCGCGCGAGCGGTGTATGTTCGCGATCCATCAGTTCAGCAGACGGCGATGATTTTTGCTCGTCGTCTTGGTTCTCGTACGCCTCGATATCTCTCATATCTCAATCCTCCCCCGCGTGGATCTGTGTGTGACACACATGAGGGCTTACGCCCTGGGGTTCAAGTCGGCGCGCCCGTGTCAGGGCCGGTTTGGGCGGTACCGAGTAGCAAACGAGGGGTTCCTCACGAGCAACCGTCCTCTCCCGCATGGATTTTTTTGCGGTGCCAAAATGAACTAGATACCTTTCAAACGGCAGCTTTTCGCTCAATCGTGTCAATGTATTCTAAAAGAATCCGGTACGGTGCTCCGATATCAAGACTGTAATGCCATTTTGTGCCGGGCCGGATGGCTTATTCCCTGAGACGGTTTTGTGCCCGAATTTTGCATGACCAGTGCAAAAGGCGCCAGTAACAGCGTAGGGTTCTATGGGGCTACCGACTATCTATCAGTTCTTCCGTCACCAGGTGCAATACGGCTTCGACAGGCAGGGACTGGCGGAGCCAGCAACGGTAGATTATTTGAGTGACATGCTCGCGCGTTTTGCGCACACGCGTGCGCTTTACGCCATTCGCGACCAAGACGGCAAACCGTTGGAGCGCATAGCCGAGCTCGTAGCTGTTTTACATGGTACATCGCAGTTCGAACCTCGTGCATGGGACCGACATCGGCGAGCGTTTATCGCACGCCATATTGGTGAATACACGTTGTTTATGAGTGGATGGTTCCGAGAGCGCCTGCGGGCACGTGGTGAGCTCGATTACTATCTGCTGAATGGTCGCAGCGCCTTTTGGCAATGCGCCCATTACGAACCCAATCCCAGACACCAACGCGTGTTCCGCGGGTTACATCGCAATTTCGACCATATTGCCGACACGCTCGATAACATGGTTCGCTTCCAACTACCGTTCACGCCGGCGAACGTTAACGCGCAAACGCTGATCGCATCACTGTGGCGCGTTTACTAAATATCCCGCGTATAATCACGATCGTGTGAGCAGAGATGCGATGAAATCGCCTGCGCCGAACACCCCATGTTCTACCAGCGAGAAAAGTTGCGCTTTAAATGCACCGGCTGCGGTGCGTGCTGTACCGGCAACCCCAATGACTATTACGTCGCCGTTAACGAACCAGAACAGGAGCGGATCCGCCGCTTTCTCGGTATCTCCCGATCGTGGTTTCGGCGTCGTTACCTTGTCAAGGCCGACGCAGCGACCGTGGGTCTGAACAGCGACAGTGCCGGTCGCTGTGTATTCCTTGATGCGTCGAATCGATGCCGCATCTACCCAGTAAGGCCCAACCAGTGTCGCACCTATCCGTTCTGGCCTGAGCTGCTGCGAAGCCGTGCGGCGTGGCAGGCCGAGACCCATCGCTGCGAAGGCATTGGGCAAGGAAAGGTGGTTCCGCTGAGACGCATAGCGGGCGCACTCAAACGCTGTTAGCCCGCATCGGCCGACAAGCGGCTGTTATTAAAGCCCGATGCCGCGCCACCCCTGGGTGCACTAGAAAATCCTCCCCAGCCTCTCGCCGCGATCATACAAGCCCTTTGCACGTGCACGCATTGCTGGCACGCACACGACCCTGTCAACCGCAGCCCGCGACGGGCGTTAAAGCATATGAAAATAGCGGAAACGATGTCTGGAGGTACAAGCATGACGACGAAAACATGGTTTGCAGCAGCTTTGTTGGTGTTGGTCACCGCAGCGCCCGTGTTTGCCGATGACGGTGATCGCGGAGAGTGGATCGAAGACCGCCTGGACCGGCGCGGTGACCGCATCGATCAACGCCTGGACCGCCGTGGCGAGCGGATTGATGAGCGGTTGGATCGGCGTGGTGAGCGCATCGATGGGCGTCTAAATCACCGCGGCGAACGCGTTGACAAGCGCCTCGACCGACGCGGTGAATCTATCAATGACCGTCTCGACCGCAAGGCCGAGCGCGCAGAAGAAGCCGGCAAGCAAGGTTTGGCAAAGCGGCTCGACCGCAAGGGCGATCGGATTGAACATCGATATGACCGCAAGGGCGACCGTGTCGAGAACCGGCTGGATCGGCGCGGTGATCGGGTGAACGCACGCCTGGACCGGCGTGGTGATCGAATCGAGAATAGGCTCGATCGCCGTGGTGATCACGTTGACCACGGTTTGGATCGTCGGGGCGAACGTGCTCATCGCCGCGTAGATCGGCATCGTAGGCACGGGGGTGCCCGTCGCCGGTAGACCGAGACCTGGCCATGCAAAAACCGGCTAGCTGCTACATTGGTAACAAGAAACAATACCGGGGAGGGCACCAAACCTGGATTCTACGCAGCCACTGGAACGTTTCTTGGCCAGCGTCGAGAGGCGCGCCTTTGTTGTGGCGCGCATGGCCACCGGTGACAACGAAGAGGCGCTCGACCTGGTACAGGATGCAATGCTGCGGCTTGTGAAACACTATAGTGCGCGTAGCCCGGATGAGTGGGCACCGTTGTTTCACCGGATCTTGCAAAGCCGGATCCGCGACTGGTATCGGCGCGCACGAGTTCGCAACCGCTTCCGTGTGTGGTTTGGCGCGCGCCGCGCGGACGAGCACGAAGATGCGCTCGAACAACAGCCCGACCACAGTGAGCGTGGTCCAGATGGGCGCATGATGGGCAGTCAAGCAGTGAGCGCGCTTCAAAGCGCCATTGCCGCATTGCCGCTGCGCCAGCGCCAGGCCTTTCTGCTGCGCGCGTGGGAAGGCCTGGACGTGGCGCAGACGGCGAACGCCATGGGCTGCAGCGAGGGCAGTGTAAAGACCCATTACTCGCGAGCGGTGCACACCCTGCGTCGCCTGCTGGATGAATATTGGTCATGACCCAACGCGACGAAAAAACGTTTGTCGAGAATGTCAAGCACACGCTCGATGAACTGGAACGGGATCTGGACGCGACCACGTGCGCGCGGCTGCGCGCGGTGCGTCGAGCAGCACTGGCGCACGACCAGGGCCGCGGCGGGTGGCATACGCCGGCTCGGTGGCTGCCCGCGGGGGCGCTGACGGCGGCGCTCGCGGGTATGGTCATCGCTGCCGTTATATGGCTTTCGGCTCCCTCGCCAGGCTTATCTGCCGCCAGCATGGAAGATCTCGAGCTACTCGGCGCGGAAGACAGCATCGAGTTCTACGCTGACCTGGACTTTTACCAATGGCTCACCACCGAGAACGATGCCGGTTGAGCCGTTAGTCATAGCGTTTGTGTTTATCGCGGCCGCCGAGCCGGGAATCGACGACGCAGACCCGTTGCCGGACATCGAGATGCTCGAGTTCCTAGGCAACTGGGAAACCGCGTCGGGTGAATGGATCGACCCCAGCGCGTGGTCCGACGAGCCGGAGGTGGCGGCGGAACCGCAGGAAGAGGAAAAAAGTGAGTAGTCGATTTTTAGTCATAGTCTTCAGCTTAGCCCTGCCGCTGACATGCTTTAGCGCTGATCCGCCGCGGGCGATTACGTGGGACGAGCTCGCGCCGGAAGAGCAGCAGTTGTTACGGCCGTTGCGCGATCGCTGGGATAACCTTCCGCTCGAACGCCGCCAACGGCTGCGCAAAGGCGCGGCGCGTTGGACGGCTATGTCACCAGACGAACGCCGACGGGCACGCGAGCGCCTAAAGCGCTGGCAAAAGCTTGGTCCGGAGGAGCGCAACCGCGTCCGCCGCCGCTATCAACAGTTTCGTCAACTGTCCCCGGAGCAACAAGAGCGCGTACGTCGCCGTCACAAGTGGTTCAAGAGTCTACCCCCGGAACAGCGCCGCCAGTTACGTCAGCGCTGGCGACACATGTCGCCTGAGGAACGTCAGCGGTTTCGTCGGCAGTTGCAGCGGCGCGCGAAGGTGCGGCAAATGTCGCCCGAGCAGCGCAAACAGTTGCGGCAAAAGCAAAAGCAACGCCGCCTCGATGCGCCAAAACGCCGACCCCCACCTCAGCCGTCGGGTTAGCACTTGCCTTAACGCGGACACGTCCATCCGCCCTAAAACTGCGTTAGCGCTTGGCGGCGCTGCCACGGACTTCGTCAGCGGGATATTTTTGTTCGTTTAGTTCGAGCTTGCGCCATGCTGAATCGAACAAATCTATACCTAGCTTGTCTGCAAGGCGTAACAGATAGATGAGTACGTCTGCCATTTCAAGGGCCACCTGTGCCTTCTTATCCGGCGCTAAAGTGAAGCTTTCTTGCTCCGTTAGCCATTGGAAGTGTTCAACCAACTCGGCCGCCTCGACACTCAGTGCCATGGACAAGTTCTTTGGCGAATGAAACTTATCCCAGTCACGCGCTTGTACGAATTCCCGCAGCTGCTGGATAAGCTGATCAATCGTTACAGCGTTACCCCGCAGCTCGCCCGATTTCACTTGTCCATCTCGGCTAGCCGCTGGCGTGCGCGCTTGATCGCAGCCCGTACCTGCGCCGGCGCCGTACCGCCTACATGATCGCGTGCGTTCACTGAACCCTGAAGCGTCAGCACATCAAATACATCCTTGTCGATTCTCGCGCACACGCTCTGCAATTCTGCCAGCTCCATTTCGGAAAGATCTTTGCCTGTTTCAAGACCGTGACGTACGAGCTTGCCAACGATCTCGTGGGCATCACGAAACGCCACCCCTTTGCGTACGAGGTAGTCGGCAAGATCGGTGGCAGTAGGGAATCCCCGCTGCGCCGCGCGCAACAGCACATCGCGCTTCAATTCCATCGTGCTGATGAGCGCGGTAAACGCCTCCACGCAGGCAAGTGCTGTGTCGAGCGCGTCGAACAGCGGCTCCTTGTCTTCCTGATTGTCGCGGTTATAGGCCAGCGGTTGCGCCTTCATCAGCGTCAACAACGCCACGAGGTCGCCATTGACCCGACCTGCTTTGCCGCGAATGAGCTCGGCGATGTCCGGGTTCTTTTTCTGCGGCATGATCGAAGATCCGGTACAAAAGGCATCTGCAAGCTCGATAAAACCAAACGCACTGGATGCCCACAGCACCACCTCTTCGCAGAAACGAGACAGATGCGACATTAACAGCGCGATTGCTGACACAAACTCGATCGCAAAGTCCCGGTCCGATACAGCATCCAGGGAATTTTCCGCCGCTGCATCGAACCCCAGAAGCTTGGCCGTATACTCGCGGTCAATAGGGTACGTCGTACCCGCCAAGGCAGCTGCACCCAGTGGCATGATGTTAACGCGTACCCGACAATCCTTGAGGCGTGCATGGTCTCGCATGAGCATCTCGAGCCATGCCAACATATGGTGACCGAAAGTGATCGGTTGCGCGCTCTGCAGGTGTGTGAAACCGGGCATTATTGTTTCTGCCTCGCGTTGCCCGATGTCGAGTAGCACCTTTTGCAGCCGCGCGATTACCGCGTACAACGTGTCGATGCCATCGCGCAAGAAAAGTCGCATATCAGTGGCCACCTGATCGTTACGGGAACGGCCGGTGTGCAGTTTCTTTCCGACCTCGCCGATGCGATCGATGAGTCTCGCCTCGATGTTCATGTGCAGGTCTTCCAGTTCAGCGCTCCAAGCGAACTGACCGGAATCGATCTCTGCCTTGATCACCTCCAGGGCATCGACAATTGTTTTGCACTCCTTTTCTGTAAGCACGTTCACGTGTGCCAACATGCGGGCGTGTGCGATAGAAGCAGCAATATCATAGGCGTAGAGACGCTGATCAAAACCAACCGAGGCGGTAAAGGTATCAACGAGGCGATCTGTAGGGTCGGCGAAGCGGCCGCTCCAGGGCTTTTCCTTGGGCATCAGTTAACTGGATTCTTGCTACACAATCGATGATCGTGCGGGCCATAAAACTGACAGTGGCACTACCGGGCATGCCCCGGCGCCGTGGCCACGCACCGCCCATCCGCAAACCCGCTCCGGCTGTCGGTAACTACCCCATGACGCGTTGTTGTCGCCCTGGTCCCGAGGTATTTTTATATCTTACCTGGCCCGGTTTGTCCTTTTGTGCACCCCCACCCCGAATACCGGACCAGGGTTTTCAGCCCCCCAGCCCCATGGGGGGTTTTTTATTGCGCCACAGGGTGAAAAGTATACATGACCAGACCCGTCAGACGAATGGGAATATTGTCTATTATTTATCCCATAGACAGTCATGGAAGCTACCGTCATGAGGCAACCCTTGCGGCGGCGTGGGGCGCGCGAGTGCTGGCGGTGGCCGGCCGGCCCGCGGGTCTCAAGAATACATAAACTGATCTGCCTTGCGAGTGCGCAGACCTTTGCGTAACAATAAGCGCTTGTTTTTCCGGGCTCCTAGCCACGTTTGGGCGGTAGAATGGCTGGCAGCCTTTGTCATTCACGCGAACACACGACCAATATGCGCCCCCTGACAACCCGCGCAAACCGGCCTATGGCGAACACGACCGCTGCGGACCGACACTTCCTGCCGGACTTCGGATCGTTCGGCATCGCCGTTCGTATTGTCCTGCTTGCCGAGCTGCTCGCGGTAATCATTACGCTCGGGCGTAACCCCGCGCTCGACGAGCGCGCTTGGCAGGAGTTCAATGTCCTGTCCGCGTTCGCCCTGCTGGTGTCGCTTTGTAATGTCATCGTCTTAAAGCTGGTCTCGCCATTGATTCGGCGTATACCCCCCCTTGCCGGCTCGGCGCTGATATTCACGCTGCTCCTGTGCGTGACGGCGCTGGCTACAGAACTGATGATTCTGATGCTTTATGACCTGAGCATGATCGGGGAGCGCTGGCCAGACTGGCGCGAGTCGTTGCTGACCCGCAGCCTTATCATTGCAGCGCTTATCGCCATACCGGGACTGCGCTATCTGTTCCTGCAGCATCGTGCCGAGATGGTTGCCAAAGCACAACAGGAGGCCAAGATGCAGGCGCTGCAGTCGCGTATCCGACCGCATTTCTTGTTCAACAGCTTGAACAGCGTCGCAAGTCTCACGCGCAGTGATCCCGACAAGGCCGAGTCTGTCCTGCAAGACCTGGCTGATCTCTTTCGGGTGCTGCTCGCGGATGCGCGCAAGCTCGTGCCGATATCGGCGGAGCGCGAGATCTCGCGGCAATACCTAGAGATCGAGAAGATGCGCCTCGGTGATCGCCTTCGGGTGAGGTGGCACGTGAGCAACGTGCCACGTTACGCGATGATACCGGCCCTCACGTTGCAACCCTTGTTGGAAAATGCGATTTACCACGGAATCGAGCCGCGTTTTGCCGGTGGCACGGTCAGAATAGAATTGTGGACCGAGGGTGAAACGCTGCACGTGATGATCACGAATCCACTACCCGACGTACCTAATATCGCGCAGTCCCAAGGCAACCAGATCGCTCAGGATAACATCCAGCAACGGCTTGCCACACAGTTCGGCGACCGTGCCACCATGCAGGTCTTTGAACAAGGCGGACAGTATCACGTGAAGCTAGGCATGCCGATTGTCAAGGGCTGATATGGAACTCTCGAGTAAGGCTGGTCTCAATGCCTGGCTGAAGAGCGTCGCCAAGCGTCTCGACACGAGCAGCATTATCGACGAAAGCCTCGCCGCTGAAGACCCGCAGTTCCTGCCGGATTTCTGCAAGGGCTGGATTATCTTCAATGTGGCAGTGATCGCCGAGATGCTCGCGATCGTAATAACCTTGGTTGTGCCGCGAAACATCATCTCGCGGTTTGCACTCCAGGACCTGTTCCTGATCTCGCTCTTTGTTCAATGGATCGCCCTCGGCGGCACGGCGGTGCTGTGTCTCGTGCGCAAGTACCTGAACAGGCTACCCAACCTGTACGCCCTGGGGATGGCGTACCTGCTACTGCTCTGCACCACGTGGGTGGTAACAGAGGCGGCTGTATGGCTGCTCTGGTTGAGCGGTGAGGTCGCGTCGGCGCGCCCCGAGTGGTACAACCATTTGCACATCGTCACC
Source organism: Acidiferrobacterales bacterium (assembly GCA_046760105.1). GTDB lineage: Bacteria > Pseudomonadota > Gammaproteobacteria > Acidiferrobacterales > SPGG2 > JBHIDJ01. The sequence continues at coordinate 37,439 of JBHIDJ010000008.1, forward strand.
ATTACCATCAGCGCGTTTGTTTACGCATTGCTGCTTCGCTTCTTCGTGGCCAAACATCAGCTCAAGCAGCGCACCCTCTCAGAGGAACGCACAAGAATGCAGGCAATGCTATCGCGTATCCGCCCGCACTTCGTCTTCAGTAGCATGAACATTATCGCCAGCCTCACGCGCAGCGATCCCGTCAGGGCAGAATCGGCCATCGAGGACATGGCCGACCTCTTCCGTATGATGCTTAGTCAAGAAGAGACCTTAGTGCCGCTTAAGCATGAGATCGAGGTGGCGGAGAAATACCTCGCGATGGAGGGTCTGCGGCTGGATAATCGTCTTAGGGTCGATTGGGACATCGGTAAGTTCCCCAGAAAGGCGGTGATGCCGGTGTTAACCCTGCAACCGCTGCTAGAAAACGCGATCCGACACGGAATCGAACCGATTCCCGCTGGCGGCATCATTACCGTGCGGCTTTGGGAACACGCCGATAAGATCTATATTAAAATTACGAACCCAGTACCACGAAAAAAGACAAGGAAAGCCGAGGACAGTCACAGCATGTCACTAGCGGACATTGACCTGCGATTGCGTAGTCACTACGGGGATGCAGCAACATTGGACTTCGGTCGCGAGGAGGACCAGTTCATCGTTACAGTTGTGTTACCGATTCGTGGAGAGAAGACGTGAGGGTATTGATTGTAGACGACGAGAAGCTTGCACGTGATCGGCTGCGTGAGCTGCTATCCGATATTGGCGGCTACGACGTAATCGGCGAAGCCATGAACGGCAATGAAGCAGTCGAGAAGACCGCCGAGCTTAATCCGGACGTGCTGCTGATGGACATCCGCATGCCAGGGATGGACGGCTTGGAAGCCGCTATGCACCTCATGGGCATGGACACCCCTCCCAGCGTGATCTTCACCACAGCCTACGACCAGCATGCACTCGATGCGTTCGAGGTCAACGCGGTCGATTACCTGCTTAAACCTATTCGCAAGGATCGGTTAGCCAATGCGCTTACCAAGGCGCGCAAGCTAACCGCCAAGCAACTGCACGACATCAGTCAGGCTCGCCAGGAGCCACCGGCGCGGACCCATATCAGCGTCCACATGCGCGGGAATATCCGCTTGGTGCCGCTGCCGGAGATTGTCTACTTCTTGGCCGACAGCAAATACGTTGCCGTACGCACCGCCGCCGAAGAACATCTGATCGAGGACTCGCTCGTGAATCTTGAACGCGAATTTGCCGACAAATTCATACGCGTCCACCGCAACGCCTTGGTATCCGCCACTCACATTAAGGGCATCGAAAAAAGCCCATCCGGCACCTGGCAGGTGACGCTAAAAGGGATCGATAAGCGACTGGATGTCAGCCGCCGACATGCAGCATCCGTGCGCCGCTGGGCTCGCAACCGGCCAGCCTTAGCCAGCTAGCAGCTCGCTCATGACCACTCCTTAAACCGCGCGCGTTGCGAACAATAACCGGGCCACGGTAGCGCGTTATCGCGTGTTATTTGACTTGGCAGATCAGATTTACCACAGTACACGCCTCGATTGTAACCGTACCCCGCTGCAACATGTCGAGCACGCTGCGCATCGCCACCCGTAAGAGCCAGCTGGCCCTTTGGCAGGCCGACTACGTGCGTACACAGCTGTTGCAACACCACCCGCAGCTGCGAGTAGAGCTGGTAAAACTAACCACCCAAGGAGACAAAATCTTAGACACCCCTTTAGCCTATGTCGGCGGGAAAGGGCTTTTTATAAAAGAACTCGAGCAGGCGCTGCTCGACGGTCGCGCTGACATCGCGGTGCACTCGATGAAGGACTTAACGGTAAGCTTGCCGGAGGGTCTGCACATCGCTGCTATTTGCGAACGCGAAGATCCGCGCGATGCATTCGTATCCAATAGCTACGAGGACTTTACACAGCTACCGCCGCGGTCACGCGTCGGCACGTCAAGCCTCAGACGACAGTGCCAGCTGCGCGCGGCGTTTCCGCACCTTAACGTCATGAACCTCCGCGGCAATGTAAACACGCGTCTGCGCAAACTCGATGCCGGTGAATTCGATGCGCTCGTGCTGGCGGTGGCCGGCTTGAAGCGCTTGGGGTTCGCGAACCGGATACGCGCCTACATAGAGCCCCATGAGATGCTGCCGGCCGTCGGTCAGGGTGCCGTCGGCGTTGAGTGCAGAACCGATCATGAGGCCAATGCTTTGCTCGCAGCCCTGGATCACCCCCTGACCCGACAGTGTGTGTACGCCGAACGTGCGCTCAACGAGTGCTTGGAGGGTGGATGCCAAGTACCGATCGCCGCTTACGCTCAGGTCGACAGTGACGCCATGCATCTTCGTGGCCTGGTCGGTTATCCAGATGGACGGAGGATCATTCGAGGCGACTCACGCGGGCCGGCAGACCAACCGCGGGCGCTTGGCGAGAAACTCGCGATGAATCTCATCGACCAGGGTGCTCGAAAAATCCTCGATTATGTCTATGGCCACACCCACCATGTATCATGAGGGCAACCTCGCCAACATACGGGTGCTGGTTACGCGCCCAAGCCATCAGGCGGAAAATCTTGCCAGGCTGATTGAAGCGGAAAGTGGAGAAGCCATACGCTTTCCGACGGTAGAAATTCTGGAACCACTCGATAGCGCTCGGCTGGCCGCACTCATCGACCGTCTGGAGCAGTTCGATATCGCCATATTCATCAGCCCCAACGCGGTAAATAGGGCGATGAGTATGATCACGGCACGCCGCGGTAAATTGCCTGATATGCTGGCGCTCGCGTGTGTCGGCCGCGGCAGTGCACGCGAGCTCAAACGCTTCGGTGTAAAGACGCCGCTCGTGCCCAACGGGCGCTATGACAGCGAGGCCTTGTTAGCGCTGCCTGTGCTCCATAACGTAGAGCATAAAAAGGTGGTCATCTTCCGCGGTAAAGGCGGCCGCGAGTTGCTTGACAACACCTTGCGCGAACGCGGGGCGCATGTCGAATATGCCGAATGTTATCGCCGCACAAAACCGACGACAGACATGACACGATTGTTGCGCCAGCGGCTGCGCGGTACGATCGACATCGTGAGCGTAACCAGTGTCGAAGGCGTGCGACACCTGCTCGATATGGTCGGGAAAGCTGGAAAGCAGTGGCTCCTGAAGACCCCGGTAGTAGTCATCAGTGAGCGCATGGTGGCAGTCTGTCGTGAACTCGGCTTCGACGCCGGCATCTACGTCGCCGACGACGCTAGCGATGAGAGTATCGTGAGCGCGATCAAGGCGTGGCGCGCATCACAAAATTCCCTATAATCGAGCCAAGTGCTGACACACCGCAAATGACCGATGACTGAAAACGACCAACAACAAGCACCACAAACCGAAGAACCATCCGTAGAAACCGCCGACGACCAGGTGGAAAAACCGGTGACCAAAGTGCGCACCGGCAGGGCGTGGGCGGCAATCGCGTTTTTGTTCTCGATTGCTGCGCTGGCGGCCAGCGGCTATCTAGGATACATGTACTACCAAAAGCAGGATCTTTTTGCTGCCGATGTGCTCGGGACACTCACCCAGCTTGAGACCAACACCGAGCAGATTCAACAAGGACGGTCTACGATCGAAAAAAACCTGCAGGGCTTTGAACAGAAGCTCAACGACCTCAAACAGATCCAGGATACGTTGGGTACGGCCATCGAAAGGATGGCTAACGACCTCGGACGCAACCGCAATGACTGGGTGTTATCGGAGACCGAACAGCTGTTGGTCATTGCCAATCACCGCCTGCAGCTCGCGCACGATATCGATACGGCTGTGACTGCGCTGCGCGCCGCCGATCGGCGGCTACAGCAACTCGCCGATCCGGGCTTGCTGTCGGTCAGAAAACTGATAGCTGCCGAAGTCGCCGAATTGCAGTCGCTCGAGCGTGCCGATGTCCCGGGGATCGCGCTTAGACTGGGCAGCCTGGCGAAGACGCTCGATCGGCTTCCGCTCGATGTTGAGCGAAGTTTTAGGCCGCCGGCTGTGCCCGTGCCGGCTGAGCCGCAAACGAGCGCTGAGAAATCTAGAGTGTGGAACGCGCTCTCGAAAATGTGGCGTGACCTCATGGGGCAGATACGAATCCGCAAAGCCACGGACTTGCAAAAACCCTTGCTCGCGCCTGATCAAAGTTACTTCCTGCATGAAAATCTTCGGTTGATGTTGTATGGCGCACAGCTTGCCGTATTGCAAGCGGACGTTGCCACGTACGGGCAAAACCTGAAGTCGGCACAAACCTGGATCAACGACTACTTCGAGACCGACAGTCAAGCGGTCGTACGCTTTCAGGAAGAACTGAAAGGGTTGGCTGGTGAAAAGATTGTCGTCGAGCTACCCGATATCTCTGCCTCGCTCGACGCGCTACGGGCCGCGACGAGCAAGCAGGCCGGGTCGCAAATGCAGGCGGACCTGTGAAGATACTCATCTTTTTCGTTTTGATCCTGTTTGTTGCGGTGTTCGGAACGCTATACACCGTCGGGGATCCGGGCTACGTACTGATTGCGCGTGCACCCTGGACCATCGAGATGCCTCTGGTCATGTTTGTACCGTTGCTGATCGTCACTTTTATCGTGCTGCACTATTTATGGGGGTTCGTACGACGTATGTGGCACTTGCCGCAAGATGTCTCATACTGGCGGCTCGATCGGAATACTAAAAGGGCACGTGACGCGCTGACGCAGGGTCTGATCACGCTGGCTGAGGGCGATTGGAGCAAGGCGCACTCGCGGTTGCTGGCGGGACTACAAAATGGTGATAGTCCGTTGCTCAACTACCTCGGCGCGGCATGTGCGAGCCAGGCCTTGGGCGATACGGAAAAACGCGACGAGTATCTGTCGGAAGCACAGAAGGCCGCACCGGATCAGAGCCTCGCGGTCGCAATGACGCAAGCCCACCTGTACTCGTGGACAGAGCAACACGAGCGGGCGCTGGCGACACTGTCAGAACTAAGAACGGTCGCACCGAAACACGTTCACATACTAAAGCTCCTGGTTAAGACCTATGTGGCACTGCATGATTGGACTAGTCTCGCCGAGCTGATACCCGATCTTAGAAAGAATAAAGTACTAGACCCCGAAGCCATGGACCAATTGGAACTACAGGTACACTGTGAGCTCTTGAAACTATCCTTACCGTCGGGCTCGCCAAAACTGCTTCGACGTGCTTGGCATGCGGTTCCGCGATCACTACGGCATCACCCCAAGCTGCTTGCCATCTACAGCGATCACCTGATCAAGCAAAGTCAAATGAACGAGGCGGAAGTGCTGCTGAGCGACGCGATAAGGCGCGACTGGAACGAAGAGCTCGTGGCCTTATATGGGCTCGCCCGCAGCGAGAATCCCTCGGCGCAGTTGCGCACGGCCGAGGGGTGGCTTTCCGGTCGACCCGATGATCCCGCGCTGTTGCTTACGCTCGGGCGGCTTTCGCGTTACAACGAGCTTTGGGGTAAAGCGCGAAGTTATCTCGAAACATCCGTTAAGGGTCGCCCGACGGCGGAGACGTACCACGAGTTGGGTGGTCTGATGGAACAGTTGGGGGAAACCGACAGAGCGCTTGACTGCTACCGCCGCGGCCTCGACGCATTGGGTGCGGATACGCCCGCTTTGCCCTCACCTAAGCCGCGTGCATCCGCTCCGCGCCAGAGCGCGGCGGGCTAGCACGAGCCCATACGCCAGCGATAAGGCATGCGTTTCACAGCGCCTTTGTCGGCGCCGTCAGCGCCTAATGGTTAAACTCAAACGAATCGAAGTAGAAACGATCCGTCGGCAGTCCGTGCGCGGCGAACGCCGTCTGTCCTGCCTCAATCATCGGCGGTGGGCCACTGGCATAGACCTCATAGTCGCCTAGATCCGGATAGTCCTGCAGCAACGCCTCGTGCACCCAACCCGTGCGACCATCCCAGTTATCTTCGGCCGGCGCTTCAGATAACACCGGCGTGTATTCGAAGTTGTGATGCTCTCGTGCCCACGACAATGCCAGTTCGTGCATGTACAAATCGCACTCGCCGCGTGCCCCCCAAAACAAATGCATGGGTCGGGTTTCACTCTTGGCAAACGCGTGCTCGAGGATGCTTTTGACTGGCGCGAAACCCGTGCCTCCTGCCATTAGCAAGATAGGGCGCTCAGAGTCATCGCGTAGGAAAAAGATTCCGTAGGGGCCCTGGAAACGCAATAAATCCCGCTCCTTCATTCTATTGAAGACGTGGTCAGTGAAGTGCCCATCAGGTACTTGCCGCACATGAACCTGCAGAAATTCATCGTCATGCGGCGCGTTTGCGAGCGAAAAACTGCGGCGACGCCCATCGCGCAATAGGATGTCGATATATTGACCGGCCAAGAACTGCAAGCGCTCGGCTGCCGGCAGCTTAAGGTGTAAACCCATCACGTCATGCGTCAACTTTTCTAGCTGCATAACGCGACACGGTAACGTCTTGATAGCAATGCCCTCGGCAGCACTGACTTCGCGCGCCTCGAGCACCAAGTCTTCGCGCGGTACCGCCTGGCAAAACAGTGCCTTGCCAGCGGCTCTCTCAGCCTCTGGTAACGCCTTTTGTTGGTACTCGCCGTAATCAACGGTGCCGCTCAGAATCTTGCCCTTGCAGGCACCACAAGCGCCGTTGCGGCAGCTGTATGGCAGCGCCAGCCCGTGTCGTAGAGCAGCGTCGAGCACCCTTTCCTGATCCTCAACCACAAACTCATGGCCGCTGGGTTCGATACGTATTTTGAAGCTCATTTAGACAGCAACGATATTTTCCGCACGGGCCAATTTTAAACCGTCACATCACTCGACCGCACCCCCTATGGGTACGCACGAAAGCGCACGCGGTGGGTGTCGTCCAACACCCCATTTGGCAGGGCAATGCGTTACACGTTTGCGGCAACGTGTTTCGTCCCCATTGTGTAACCATTGACAAACCACTAGCAGCTGCTTTTAATTGCGCAGCGTGCGCAACCACCCCACTAAAATGGACTTGCCCCCTCATGTGCAGTGACCTTTTGGTAGACGTACAAGGCGTCTCACGCTTCTACGGCGAAACCCAAGCAGTCAATCGCATCAGCTTTAAGATCTTTCAGGGCGAGGTGCTCGGCTTCCTCGGCCCGAATGGTGCCGGCAAAACCACCACTATGCAAATCATTAGCGGTAACCTCGCGCCAAGCGAAGGCACGGTTACCATTGCCGGCCACGACTTACGCGAACAACCGCGCGCGGCCAAAGCGGCGCTCGGCTACCTGCCGGAACAACCTCCTCTCCACCGTGAACTAACGGTCGATGAGTATCTGGATTACTGCGCCGCGTTGAATCGTATTCCACGCCGACAAAGCAAGGCCGCACGCGAGGCCTCGAAGGAAAAGTGTGGCCTACAAGATATGGGTAGACGGCTCATCGGAAATCTGTCGAAAGGTTTCCAGCAGCGTGTGGGCTTGGCGCAAGCGATCATTCATCTGCCGCCGGTTGTGATCCTCGATGAACCCACCATCGGGCTGGATCCAATCCAGATTCGTGAAATACGCAGCCTCATTCGCGAACTCGGAAAAGACCACGCAGTGATACTCTCGACCCATATCCTGCCTGAAGTGCGAACGAGTTGTGACCGCGTACAGATCATCAACAAGGGTTCGCTCGTGCTTAGCGAGAGTATCGAAGGGTTGTCCCGCTATATGAAGTCAACGACGCTGTCTGTGGCCTTCCGGCAGCCGCCGGCGTTGCCGGTACTACAACAAATCCCAGGGATAAAGACGGCACAGGCGGATGGCGAAAATCGGGTGCAGGTCTTTTGCGAACCGGCCCAAGATCCGACCGAACAGATCATCAGGCTGGCGGCTGAAAAAGGTTGGGGTCTATACGAGATCACACCACAAAGTGCATCGCTCGAGCAGATCTTCGTTGAACTCACTACCGAAGAACCGACGTGCACCCAGGAGACGGAGGCGTGATATTCACGATCGCACTGCGCGAGCTCAGGATATTGTTCCTGTCGCCGCTTGCGTGGGCAATTCTCGCGGTTGTGCAGCTGATCTTGGCCTTTATGTTTCTAAGTCATATCGAGGGATACCTCGTCTTACAGCCACAACTGTTGACAATGAAGAACGCCCCCGGTGTCACCGAGTTGATTGTCGGGCGCTTATTTAGCGGCACCGCTATTGTGCTGTTGCTCGTTGTGCCGCTGCTGACGATGCGTTTGATCAGTGAAGAGCGGCGCAACCGTACGCTCACACTGTTGTTCAGTGCACCAATCTCAATGACCGAAATCGTACTCGGCAAGTATCTTGGCGTGCTTGCGTTCTTGCTGCTGCTGGTGGCCTTGATAGCGCTCATGCCGTTGTCCCTACTCGCAGCCGCGGCCCTCGATGTAGGCATGGTCTTGTCTGGAGTGCTCGGTCTAACGCTAGTACTTGGTGGCTTCGCGGCGGTGGGGCTATTCATGTCAACCCTCACCCAGCATCCCACGGTCGCGGCGATCAGCACGTTTGGTGTGCTGTTGTTATTCTGGCTGCTGGATTGGTCAGGCGAGGGGCTATCGGAAGGCGGTAACTGGCTCGCCTATCTATCGTTGCTCAACCACTATGAGCCGTTCCTTCGCGGCGTTTTCGACAGCGCCGATGCGGTCTACCACCTATTGTTTATCTTGACGTTTGTCGTGTTGAGCGTGCGTCGCTTGGACAGCGACCGTCTCGGGGGTTGGTGATGCGCGCGTCACCGCCGTCGAAATGGCAGTTGCGTCTAGTCAATACAATGTTTGTGCTGCTGCTGCTGGTTGCGATCGGGTTGCTGCAGTGGCTCAGCCGCGACCATCCGCTGCGGTTCGACTGGACACAAAACGCGCGCAACTCTATATCCGAGGCCAGTATCGCCGCCATCGAACGCCTCGATAAACCCATCAAAATCACTGCCTTCGCTAGTCAGCGCGCTAACCTGCGTGCTGCAATTCGCGAGCTGATCAGCCGCTATCAGAAGCACAAGTCGGATATTGAACTCGAATTTGTCAACCCCGACCTTGACCCGGAACGGGCGCGTGCGGCCGGTATTCGCTTCGAGGGCGAGCTGATGGTCGAATACGAAGGTGTGACCGAAACCTTAGCACAGCTCAGCGAAGAAGATATTACCAATACATTTGTCCGTCTGGGTCATCGCGGCGAGCGCTGGTTTGTATTCCTGGGGGGGCATGGGGAACGCAGTCCTGATGGGCGCGCTAACTTTGATTTGGCTGACTGGGCAACTGAACTGCGCAAACGTGGGTTCCAGACGCGCGTGTTGGTGCTCGCCGAGCATCCACAAATACCACAAAACACCGCTGCCATAGTGATCGCTGGTCCGCGCGCCGCGCTGCTGCCCGGCGAGGTCAAGGCTATCGAGAGTTACATCGTTGCCGGCGGCAATCTCTTGTGGTTGGCAGACCCCGGGCCGCTGCACGGCCTGGAGCCGATCGCCGAGATGCTCGGGATCGAATTCCAGCCCGGCGTCATCGTCGATCCCGGGTCGGAGGTGGTCACCGGCAACGCGACCGCTGTGGTCGCCACCCGCTACAGCGCCCATCCAGCCGTCAAGAACTTCCGCAACGTCACCCTTTTCCCAAGCGCGGTCGGCATTCGCCTGCAGGCACCCGCGGGTTGGCGCGGGGCGGCCCTGTTTAACACGCGTGACTCGGCGTGGGCCGAAACCGGTTCCCTCAGCGGCCCCGTCCAGTTAGACAAAGGTAAGGATACCGCCGGCCCGCTGAGCCTTGCGGTGGCGCTTGCCCGCGAACACTCGGACACCGAGCAACGGGTGGTCGTTCTGGGCGATGGCGATTTCCTTTCCAACCGCTTCCTGGGTAACGGCGTCAACCTCGAACTTGGTCTGAGCGTCGCCAACTGGATCAGTCGAGATGACGCCTATGTCAGCATACCAGTGAGAACCAATCCGGACCGCAACCTGGAGCTGACGCAAACAACGCGGTTGTTCATCGCCGGTGGGTTTCTGTTTCTGCTCCCAGTTCTGCTGATCGTAGCTGGCACCCTCATCTGGTCACGGCGGCGCAAGCTCTGATACACGGCTGGCCGGACACATGCGTAGTCGGTGGCTGTTGAACCTGGGTCTGCTGGCGTTAGTGATGTTGCTCGTCGTTGTCGTCCTCTATGAGGACGGTGCAGACAACGCACAACCGAACGCACCGTTAACAACGCTAGACACGGAGAAGATCAACAGCATACGCATTCAAAAAGAAAACAACGATCAGCTTCGATTGGAAAGAAACAAAGACGGATGGTTTTTGGTAGCACCTCTGCGGGCGCGGGCTGATCGTTTGCGCGTACAAAGCTTGCTGCGTCTCGCCATTGCCAGCAGCGAGCTGCGCCGTCCGGCCACCAGCGATAATATCGGTAAGTATGGCCTCGACAAGCCAAAGGCGCGTGTGTGGTTTGATAACGAGGAAATCCAACTGGGAACACACCACCCGTTCAAGAAGGCTCGATACGTACTTTACAACGGCGAGCTACACTTGGTTCGCGCACTTGATTTCGATCCGGCATCACAGCGGCACACCGATCTTATCAGCCACCGCCTATTTGCAGAGGGCCGGCGACCGGTGACTTTTGAGTTGCCAGAGCTGACGTTGCGGCGAACGGATGGGAAGTGGCAGATGCGGCCCGCGAATGACGACATCACGCCTGACCGCATCAATCAACTGGCAGATGAATGGCGCTTTGCGCGCGCACTGGCGGTCGAGCGCTACGGCGGGCAAGACGTACGTGGCTGGATCCGCGTAACACTCAAAGATGTAAGCGGCGGCGAAAAGAACGACCAACAACTCGTTGAGCTGGGCATCCTGAGCGACGATCCGGGGTTTGTCCTCTACCGCAAAGACGAAGGGCTCACATACCGGTTCACCGAGCATACGGGGAAGCGGCTAATGAATATAAAAAGCGAGTAGCAAGTAGCAAGAAAAACAACTAAAGGCAAAGTTGATCGATTTGACGTCTTTGCTGGACTTTACCGCTGTGACTTAGAACTGCTACCGGACGTACCAGTATTCCTAACTTGTTACTTTCACTTGCTACTTGTCACTTGCTCCTTGCAACTTGTTTATAAGAAATGCCCGAACTACCCGAGATTGAAACCACGCGTCGCGGTATCGCCCCACATGTAATCGGGCAGCCCGTTGATGCGGTCGTGGTAAGGCAGCGGCAATTGCGTTGGCCGGTACCCAAGGCACTGATGCGAGAGCTACCTGGCCAGACAATCGAGTCCGTCGATCGTCGCGGCAAATACCTGTTGCTCAACACAGCCATCGGTAGCGTCATCTTGCACCTCGGTATGTCCGGCAGTCTGCGCATCGTGCCGCAAGCAAAAACACCGGAGAAATATGATCATGTGGATCTGGTATTCGCCAACGGTGATTGTCTACGGCTGCGGGACCCACGCCGCTTCGGGGCGGTATTGTGGACCAAGGGCGATGTCACACGACACCGGCTACTCGCGAACATCGGTCCCGACCCACTCGCACACAGCTTTGGCGGCGACTATCTGTATCGTAAATCGCGCGGGCGCACCCGTGCGATACGGGACTTGTTGATCGACAGTCGCATCGTGGCGGGCGTTGGAAACATTTACGCGAATGAGGCACTGTACGGCGCCGGCATCCACCCACGGCGTGCCGCCGGGCGTATCAGCCGTCGGCGCTATCAACGGCTCACACAAGCGATCCGTACGACCCTGAAACGTGCGATCGCCGCCGGCGGCACCACACTGCGCGACTTTCGTGGCGCCAGCGGCAATCCCGGCTACTTCCAGCTCACCATGCAGGTCTACGGTCGGGAGGGGGAGCCCTGTCGACGGTGCCGACGCCCGATTCGGGCCGCCCCGTTGGGGGGACGGCGGGTGTTCTATTGTTCCCGGTGTCAGTTGTAAGCGATACTTCAACTCACCTCTAATTTTTGCGATACAAGTAATTGATTATATTGCGATTTCTCTTATGCTAATATTTTAGAGAACGCTATCAGTAAAGACCGGCGGTCGGAGGCGCGGCACCGATTGTCCACGCATCCCTCAACTTTCGCCCGGTCTTGGTCTAAATGAACATATTAGCGCCCTGAACTTACTACAATTCAGCAGTCCAACAGCGTAGAGCGACGATGAAGAACCAAGGCATCGAAAAACACTTTGAGGCCTATAGCCTTTGGCGCAACGGACTCGCCGACAACATCAGCCAATTCCACGACTGGCTGCACACGCAGCAGCTCAGTGACACGCAGATCGATCAAAGGCTCGACCACATCCTCACCACGCTTCGTGACGACAAGCTGTACATCGCGTTCGTTGCCGAGTTCGCGCGCGGCAAGTCGGAACTGATCAACGCAATATTCTTTTCCAAATTCGGTCAACGCATTCTGCCGTCAAGCGCCGGGCGGACGACTATGTGTCCGACCGAGCTGATGTACGATGCGGATGGCCAACCGAGCCTAAGGCTCCTGCCGATTGAGACGCGCAAGAGCGGCACTACTATTAGCGAGTACAAAGGGTTCAACGACGAGTGGCAAACCGTATCACTCAACCTCAAGTCGCCGAAAAAGATGGCCGAGGTGCTGCAGCACATCGCCGAGCTCAAATTGGTAGACCGCGAAGAGGCGCAGACACTTGGCTTACACATCGCGGAGGATGAATCGCAGCTCGGCATGCGCCTTACCGAAGAAGGGCAGGTCGAGATTCCGAGGTGGCGCTATGCCATGATCAACTTCCCACATCCGCTGCTCGAGCAGGGCTTGGTGATCTTGGACACGCCCGGCCTAAACGCGCTCGGCGCTGAGCCGGAACTCACGTTGAATCTGCTGCCAAGCGCCCATGCGGTGTTGTTTGTGCTCGCCGCCGACGCAGGTGTCACCAAATCCGACATTGAGGTCTGGCGCGACCATATCGGTACACATAAGGACAGCGCCAACAAAGGCCGCCTTGTAGTGTTAAACAAGATCGACGGGCTCTGGGATGAGCTGCGGGACTGGGACGAAGTACAGCGCGAGATCGATCGCCAGATTCGCGAAACCGCCAAGCACCTGATGATTCCGCAGCACAACATACATCCGGTATCGGCGCAAAAAGCACTTTACGGCAAGATCAAAGGCGAGCACAAGACGCTGGAGCGCAGTCGCATTATGGCGCTGGAAGAAGCGCTCGGCAAAGAGCTGGTACCGGCCAAGCGCGAGATCGTTCGCGAAAACATCAAGGATGACCTCGAGGATATTATCAAGGCGATGCGTGCGCTGACCGCGCAACGGCTGAAGGGCGTGCACGAGCATATGGAGGAGCTCTCCAGCCTGAACGGCAAAAACATGGATGTGATCGAACACATGATGAAGAAGGTGAAAGTCGACAAGGAGGTGTTCGAGAAAAGCCTGCAGCGTTTCCAGGCGACGCGCAGTATTTTCTCTAAACAGACCAACGAGCTCTATTCACACCTCAACATGAAGAGTCTCAACACCGTCATCGCCGAGACCAAGAAGGACATGGACATCAGCATGACCACGGGCGGCTTAAAGACGTGCATGCAGAAGTTCTTCAAGTACGCGCGTAAGACCATGGAGCAGGTGGCGAAGCACACCCAGGAAATCAAGGAACTGATGGACGGGGTCTACAAGAAGTTCCAGGAGGAGCATGGTTTATCGAAGGTCAAACCGGGGAGTTTCTCGGTCATGCGCTACCTTCGCGAGATCAAGCGCCTGCAGGCGAAACATGAGCAGTTTACCAAGAGCATCTCGCTGGTGTTCACCGAGCAAAAGGGAGTTAGCAAGAAGTTCTATGAATCGTCTGTGGCAAAAGTACGCGCGATCTACAAGATGGCCAACCGCGACGCGGATAGCTGGCTGCGCAACATCATGAATCCAATGGAAGCGCAAGTGCGTGAACGACAAATCCAGTTGCGCCGGCGTCTTGAAAGCATCAAGCATATCCACCAAGCAAGCGACACGCTCGAAGACCGCATGCACGAGCTCGAACACATCACCGACGGTATTCAGGAACAGGCGCGCGCGCTCGAGAAGCAGGTCAAGATCATTCTCTACGCCCTGAACACCGACGAGACCGCGGTGGACGTGCCGGCGAAAAAATCCGCCTGATAGCACCCCTCAAAACGCTAGCATCGATCCCTATTGCCCGACCCATGCCTCGCCTTCGCCGCGCGGGTCGGCTGCGGCCTCGAGCCTATTGCTCCGCTTGTACCAGGCGACCACCTGCATATTGCCGTAGGGTCGCGCTCGACGTCGCAGTTCGTGGCCGCGTGCGTGCAGGGCGTCAATCTCCGCCTGACTAAACGCGCCCGGTTCATACACAACGACGTCGGGCAAATACTGGTGATGAAACCGCGGCAACGCCACCCAATCCGTGGGATCACCACGGCCGTGGGCAAATTCGAGCGTCGCTAACAACACCATGGAAATAATGCGACTGCCGCCGGGCGTGCCCAGGATGACGACCGCCTTATCGTTTTCTAGAAAAGTTGGAGTCATGCTGGATAGTGGTCTTTTTCCCGGCGCGATGGCGTTCGCCTCGGTACCCACAAGACCATAGGCATTGGGTACACCCGGTTTTACAACGAAATCGTCCATCTCGTTGTTGAGCAACACCCCGGTCCCCGGCGCCATGAAACCAGAGCCGAACGCATAATTGATGGTCAATGTGGCCGCCGCCCGGTTACCGTCCCGATCGATCACGGAAAAATGGGAGGTCTGACTGCCGTGCTCGCGTGGCGCACCACCGGGCAGCGGTTCACTGGGTGTCGCCCGCTCCGGATCGATGGTGGCGCGCAGTTGATCAGCGTAGTCGGGCGCGAGCAGCCGTGCGACATCGACCGCCACGAAATCGGGGTCGCCAAGATAGCGGGCGCGATCGCGGTACGCTCGGCGCATAGCCTCGATGACCACGTGCGCCTGCGCTGCCCCCGATGTTCGCGCAAGAGCCGTGCGCTGTAGGACATTTAGCATCTGCAGCAGGACTATACCGCCCGAGGAGGGCAGTGAGGCCGAGGTGATGTGCAGGTCACCGTAGCGCCCGCGTACCGGCGTGCGCTCGGTAACTTGGTAAGCAGCAAGATCATCCAAAGTCCAAATCCCGCCCGCGTCGCGCACCCCGCTCACCAACTGCTGTGCCACGCTACCGGCATAGAAGCCGCGGCGCCTTTGCTGAGCAATGCGCGCGAGCACGGCCGCCAGCGCGGGTTGGCGCACGAGATCGCCCTCCTGCGGCACCTCTCCGTCTTCGAGGAACACCTGTGCCGCCGCCGGCGAGGCCTGCAGCGCCGACCGCCGCAAACGTGCCAACCGGCGATAGCGCGGTGTCACCGGAAACCCCATGCGCGCCAAACGGGTGGCGGGCGCGAGACTCTTGGCGAGCGCTAGGCGTCCGTAGCGCTCGGCGATGTGCGCGAGTGCCGCTGGGGTCCCGGGAATCGCGGCGGCAAGCGGCCCGTCAAGCGAGAGCCGTGGAATTGGTTCGCCGTTACGGTTGAGGTACATGTCGCGGCTGGCGCCTAAGGGCGCACGCTCGCGCGCATCGATCATGATCTCAAAGCCGTCATCAGCACGGTGTAGCAACCAAAAGCCACCACCCCCAAGACCGGAACCGGCCGGCTCCACCACGCCAAGTGCGGCGGCGACCGCCACCGCGGCATCAAAGGCGTTACCTCCCTGACGCAGGACTTCGCGACCAGCTTGGGTCGCAAGGGGGTGTGCAGTGGCGATCGCGGCTGCACCGGGTTTGAGCTCCGCCCCCAGTCCGACCAACGGCCATAGCACAAACAGTAGCGCAACATGAAAAAGGCGGGTCATATGCGCACAGCTTCAAGCTTCAAGTAGCAAGAAAAAACAAGAAAAGAAACTCGAACTCGGTCTCCTTGCTACTCGGGACTTCGCGCTTGCTACTTGCCACGTGCTAGCTGCTATCTTGTTTGGTCAAAATCAGATACTTCTGATAGAGCCCTTCCTGATTTTCAATGTTGTTGGGGTCTTTGATGATGCATTCGACCGGGCACACCTCAACGCATTGCTGGGTGTCATAGTGGCCAACACACTCCGTACACAGCTTGGGGTTGATTTCGTAGATCTCCGCACCGGGATAGATGGCGTCGTTCGGGCACTGTGGCTCACACACGTCGCAATTTATACATTCATCCGTGATCAGCAATGACATAGCGAGACGTGACTGCTGGCGAATATCAGTTTCGCCGAATTCTTTTTGCCAACGCGCTCACGACATCGGGGTGAACAAACTCCGAAACATTACCTCCCAATCGCGCGATTTCTTTCACCAAAGACGCGGAAATAAAGGTGTCGGTCTCAGACGCTGGCAAGAAAGCGGTCTCGATCTCGGGGTCCAGACGTTTGTTCATACCCGCCATCTGGAATTCGTACTCGAAATCCGACACCGCGCGTAAACCGCGTAGGATAACGCGTGCCTTATGGCGACGCACGCAGTCGATCAGTAGATCATCAAAGCCCTCAACGCTTACCCCACCAAGACCCTCAAGCACAAGGCGCGCGAGACCGATACGCTCCTCCAATGAAAACATGGGGCTTTTCTCGGGATTAGCCGCAATCGCAACTACGACGTGTTGAAATAACCGGGTAGCACGCCGGATCAGATCCGTATGGCCATTGGTAATGGGATCAAACGTACCGGGATAGATCGCCGTAATGCCCATGGGTCCCCGGTTTACCGGATAATGCGCCCTGATTCAATGCTTAGTGATCACAAAGGGCACCGGCACGTCTGCGTCAGCCCTGCTTTCTCGCCAGATGGTACCCGACCTGGCCGGCAGTGCGGCTGCGGACAAGTTTCCACGAATCGGGAATAGGCAGTACGGTCATGTCCCGCGGGGCTTCAAGATAGACCAGGCCCCCGGGCTTAATCCAGCGTTGATCGTCTAGCAGTCGGCTGCTTTTCTCAATCAAATCGCTGCCAAACGGTGGATCCAGGAAAACGATATCGAACACCTGGGCGGGGCCGGCGAGGTAATCGAGTGCATCAGCCTCGATGACATCGGCGTTGGTGGCGGCGAGTTCCGCTACGTTGTGACGCAGGACGGCAGCCACCTGGGGCGCCGCCTCTACCATCACGACATGGGCCGCATCGCGCGAGAGCGCCTCCAGACACAGCGCCCCCGTCCCGGCAAACAGGTCGAGACAGCGGGCACCGGGTAACCACGGCCGCAACCAGTTGAACAGTGTCTCTCGTACCCGGTCGGGGGTCGGGCGTAGGCCCTCAATGTCGGGGACGATCAGCCGGCGGCGGCGCCAGCTGCCGCCAATGATCCGTAGAACACCAGGATAACCGCTGGCCGGGTGGTGTTTTTTGCCGGAGCCTCGGCCGGCGGCGCGGCGATTGTGAGGGGCCATGGCCACAGTGTGGAGCCGCGGGTGTGGGTCGGCTCTCAGCTCTGGCCACCGAGAATCACGGTGGCCAGCTTCTGCGGATTCACCCGCCGCCTAAACGCATCGCGGATCTGCTCCACGGTAACGGCCTCTATCTTGGGAATGAAGTCGTCGAGGTAAGTCAACGGAAGTTGATAGAAGCCGATGATCGCAAGGTAGTTGACAATTTTGCCATTGCTGTCCACGCGCAGCGGAAATCCTCCGGTGAGATGCTTTTTCGCCGCCTGAAGCTCTTCCCCCGTTGGTCCGCTTTCAATAAAGCGCATCAGCGTCTGTTGTACCAATTCGAGCGCCTTATCGCGTTGCGAGTTTTCCGTCTGTAGCCCAACGGTAAAGGGCCCTTTACGGCGCATCGGAAAAAAATAGCTGTAGGTGCTGTAAGCGAGGCCACGCTTTTCCCGTACCTCCTCGAACAAGCGCGATATCATGCCCCCGCCCCCAAGGATGTAATTGCCGACGTAAAGCGCGAAATAATCAGGATCGTCACGCCGCATGGCGGGCTGACCGACGCGGATATGTGTCTGCGTCGACGGGAATTCGATCCCATGCCGCCGCGGCTTATCAAGATCGGCAACGGGGGGGATCGGCGCCGGTTTCTGTCCGCGTGGCAACGTCCCGATCAATTGTCGCGCAACGGCCTTCGCCTGGCTCACGCTCAGGTCACCGACAATGGCCAATACCGCGTTGGCGCCCACGTAATAGCGCTTGCGGTAACTCTCCAAATCCTCGCGCGTGATCGCATTCAATCCGGATTTGTCGCCGCGCGGGTGGTGGGCGTACGGGTGATCGCCATAGAGAGTACGATAAAACGCCTTGCTAACGGTAGCAGACGCCGATTGCGCATCCCGTTGCAACGCCACCAACACGCGTTCCCGTTCCCGGGTCAGGCTCTCATTGGGGAATGTGGGCGCAGCTAACAACTGCCCGAACACGTCTAACGCGGGTTTCAATATCTTGCGGCTTGAGAGGCTACGCAGACCGAGGGTTGCCATATCGCGTCCGCAACCCGAATCCAGCTCCGCGCCGATCCGATCGAGGCGACTCGCTATTTCGTCGGCATCCCATTTGCCCGCGCCCTCGTCGAGCATCGTATTGGCGAAACAAGCCAAACCATATTTGCCTGCCGGGTCACGTGCACTGCCGGCGTCAAACACGACTTCAACTTGCACCATCGGTAATGCTGTGCTGCGCACAAAATACACGCGCGCGCCGTTAGGCAACGACCAGTGCGTAATACTGGGTGATGCCACCGCCGTAACCGAAGCAAGCAGCAGGCTAATGGCTAGCAAAAAGCGACTAGTTGCCATGGCGGCCACCTACACCTGCGCGCGGGCGTTTTTTGCCCGGCTCTATCGGAAGCGGGTCAAGTACCGCAACCGTCAAATTAGCATCTACCAAGTAACGTCGGGCCACCCCTTGCACCTGTTCCGCCGTCACCGCACGAATGCGGTCGACGTATTCCTGCATCCGGTCCCACTCAGCGCCCGTTGTCTCCAGTATGCCTATCCGCATCGCCTGATAGAACACCGAATCCAGGCTGTAAATGTCCCCGGCGACGACCTGGGCCTTCACCCGATCTAGCTCGTCCTGGCTGACAAGTTCCTTTTTCAGGCGTTCGATCTGATCGCGGATGGCTCGTTCTAACTCCGCTATGGTATGGCCATTCCCCGGTATGCCATCGAACACCAGTAGTGTCGCCGAACGCGAGGCAGGGCTGTACCCGGTATCGAGTTTAGTCGCGATACGCCGATTGCGTATGAGCTCGCTCGGAAAGCGTGCGCTGCGCCCGCCGTCGAGTATCCCCACGAGAACGGCGAGCGCATACGGCTCCCACGGCACGTCATACTCACCATACGCCGGCACATGATAACCGAGGGTGACGTATGGTACCTTTGCCGGCGCCTCCACGCGCACACGTCGCGCTGCCGTCTGCACCGGTTCAACAGGTGGATCATTTCGCGTTATCGGTATCGGTTCAATAGGTCCAAAATATTGCTGCGCCAACGCAAGCACTTCGCGTCGCTTGACATCCCCAACGATCACCAGAGTGGCGTTGTTAGGGGTGTACCAGCGCTCGTACCAGGCACGCGCGTCATCCACCGTCATCTTCTTTAGGTCATCCCACGTGCCGATAATGGGCTGCTTGTAGGGATGCACCTTATAGGCGGTGGCCATGAACGTCTCGTGCAAGCGTCCCTCCGGCCGGTCATCCGTACGCAGCCTGCGCTCTTCCATCACGACCTTCACTTCTTTGCGAAACTCCTCCTCATCCAGCAGGAGGTTTTTCATCCTGTCGGCCTCGAGCTTAAAGGCGATCGCAAGCCGCGATTTCTCCAGTCGCTGGAAGTAGGCTGTGTAGTCGGCACCGGTGAAAGCATTGTCGCGACCGCCGTTCTCGGCAATGATGCGCGAAAACGCGCCCGGTCCGTAACGTTTAGTCCCTTTGAACATCATGTGCTCGAGCACATGGGACACGCCGGTTAGCCCATCAGGTTCGTAACTACCCCCTACCTTGTACCAGATCTGCGAGACCACGACGGGCGAGCGATGATCTTCCTTGACGATCACCTTAAGGCCATTTGGCAGGGTAGTTTCGTGGACGTCCTTGCATCCTAATAGCAACAGACTGGCAAGCGCTGCTGCGATCAATCCTCTAGGCACCTGTTCTCCTTTAATCTTCCACAACCTGAATGTTAGGATAACTTAACTGGAAAGCGATGTTGATGTTGTAACAAAGTGCCGCTCTTCGGCAAGCCTACAGCTACTGACCATACCGAGCCGCGTGGCCTGCTCGGCCGACTCACTCGGCAACCCCTCGGTGAGCGTCTCACCGACCTATTCTTAGGCAAACGCGTCATCAATGATGACATTCTCGAAGAACTGGAAACGCTCCTACTCACCGCGGACGTCGGTGTCGAAGCCACCAGGGCCTTGATCGCGGATATCAGCGCGCGGCTTGACCGTAAGGAGCTGTCCGATGGCCGTGCCGCATACTCTCAGCTAAGACAGAGTATGCTTGAAATCGTTCAGCCCTGCAGCCGGCCGCTGGTCATCCCGGACTCGGTTCGCCCGTTCGTCATCATGGTGGTCGGGGTGAACGGGGTCGGCAAGACCACGACCATTGGCAAGCTTGCACAGCGGCTGTTGAATGCAGGCTTGCGCGTCATGATCGCTGCCGCCGATACCTTTCGTGCCGCTGCTATCGAGCAGTTGAAGAGCTGGGGCGAGCGTGCCGGTGTCCCTGTCATTGCCCAACACACCGGCGCCGATGCCGCTGCCGTGGCGCACGACGCCTTCAACGCCGCGCGTGCCCGTCAGCACGACGTGCTGATCGTGGATACCGCCGGGCGCCAGCACACCAATCTCGGGCTCATGGACGAACTCAAAAAGATCAAACGTGTGCTTAACAAAATTGATCCGCATGCGCCACACGAAGTGCTGTTGATCCTGGATGCGGTGACCGGCCAGAACGCACTCTCACAGTTCGATCATTTTCACAATGCTGTGGGCGTAACCGGCCTATGTACGACGAAGCTTGACGGGACGGCAAAGGGCGGCATCCTGATCGCGCTGGCAAAGAAGGCGGGTCTTCCTATTCGCTATATCGGCGTCGGCGAAGCTCTGGATGACCTGATCGACTTCAATGCGGAAGAGTTTGTGGATGCGCTAATACCTAAAACGGAGTAACAAGTAGCAAGCATGATGTAACAAGGAATAGCCAGATGGGGTTCACCAGCTTGTCTTTCGCGTCCCGTTGCTTGCTGCTACTTGCTACTCACCCCTTGCCACTTGTAACTTGTAACTTGCTACTCGAATCATGATTGACTTCAACAATGTCTCGAAGCGCTATCCCGGTGGTCACGATGCCCTCAAGAATGTCAGTTTCAGTCTCGCGCGAGAAGAGATGGCACTGCTCACCGGCCATTCCGGCGCCGGCAAGAGCACGCTGCTAAAGCTCATTACCTTGATCGAGCGGCCCACGCGAGGACAGGCCATCGTTAACAATAAGAACCTTACGCGCGTTTCACGCCGACGGGTCCCGAACTTCCGCCGCGACATTGGTATTGTGTTTCAAGATTACAAGCTCTTGTACGACCGCACTGCTTTCGACAATGTTGCGCTGCCGTTGGTTGTTGCAGGATTGCATCACAAGGAGATCGGCCGGCGCGTGCGGGCAGCGTTGGACAAAGTCGGTCTTTTGAGAAAGGAGCGTGCCTACCCCATCACGCTGTCCGGCGGCGAGCAACAGCGGATTAGCATTGCCCGCGCGGTTGTCCATAAACCCGCTTTGCTGCTGGCGGATGAACCGACGGGCAATCTGGACCAGGCATTATCCGATGACATCATGGACCTGTTTCACCAATTCAACCAGGTAGGTGTCACCGTCCTGATCGCCACCCACGATCAACGCCAGATCCAACGGTTGGGCGGACGCGTACTGGAGCTCCGGCAAGGCGAGATGATCCATGACACGGGAGCGGCCACCGTATGAAGGCCTACCTGCTTCGCCATTTGCAGGTTTTTTTCTATACCCTCGGACAACTGCTGCGCACGCCGTTTGCGTCTGTGATGACGGTTGCCGTCATCGGCATCACCCTGGCGTTGCCCAGCGGCCTCTATGTTGCGATTGACAATCTCCAACGGCTGAGCGCTGGCTGGGATGGAAGCGCCAAGATCTCGCTGTTCCTGAAGCGCGAAGCCGGCGATGAGGTGGCGCAGCTACTCGGCCAAACGATCCGCCGCATGCCTAAGGTGGCGCGCGTCGAGTACATATCGCCGGCCAGCGCGTTGGCGGAATTCAAGCAGCTTTCGGGCTTCGGCGAGGCGCTCGATGCGCTCGACCACAACCCGTTGCCGCCCGTGTTGATCGTGCAGCCCGCTGACGGGTTTGACAATCCGGCGAGCCTCGAGGAGCTCGTCCAGCAGCTCGAGCGACACGGGGAGGTTGACCTCGCGCAACTGGACCTGGACTGGGTCAAGCGTCTACATGCATTGTTGCAGATCGCCCGGCGGGGTGTCTGGATTCTCGCCACCTTGTTAGCCCTGGCGGTGGTGCTGATTATCGGCAATACCATCCGTCTGGCAGTGCTGAATCGACGCGACGAGATCGAGGTGATCAAACTCGTAGGAGGAACCAATGCCTTTATCCGGCGTCCGTTTTTGTATACCGGGCTCCTACAGGGCGTAGCCGGCGCCTTGGCGGCTTGGTTGCTGGTGAGTCTGTCGCTCAGCCTTTTAGCCGGACCCGTGCGTGAGCTGGCGAGCCTCTACGCCAGCAGCTTCCACACAAAAAGCCTAGGCATACAGGGTACGGCTGTCCTGCTGGTGGTGGGAGCCATTCTCGGCTGGCTCGGCGCGCGGATCGCGGTTGGCCGTCATCTGCGTGACATAGAACCAAGATAAGTAGTTGAAATATAAAATAACAATGGGATATCGGAACCTTTTGCCCTGCTAGCACTCTAATGGCTCGAGTGCTAAAATAATCACAAATTTGAACCCCTTTAGCGATTGGGAGGAGGTTTCCCGAGGATGATACGAAGTTTACCGATTCCGGTTCCGGTAAATGCGGACACGGGATTGGCGACCTATATTCAGGCGGTCAACGCCCAACCTATCCTGAGCGCCGACGAAGAGCGAGATTTGGCTTTGCGGTATCTCCGTGAAGGTGATCTCGAGGCGGCGCGACAGCTGGTGCTTTCGCACCTGCGCTACGTCGTGCGCATCGCGCGTGGGTTCACCGGATACGGGCTGCCCCAGGGCGACCTGATTCAAGAGGGCAATATCGGGCTCATGAAGGCCGTTAAGCATTTCGATCCCAAACGCGGTGTACGCCTCGTCTCGTTTGCCGTTCATTGGATCCGCGCGCAGATTTACGACTACATCCTGCGCAATTGGCGCATGGTCAAGGTGGCGACCACCAAAGCGCAACGCAAACTATTCTTCAATCTGCGCAAGAATCGGGCGCGGCTCGAGTGGATGAAACCCGATGAGATAGACGCGCTCGCCGAAAATCTCGACGTTCCGGTTGAAACCGTGCAGGAAATGGAGTCGCGCATGACCGGTGCCGATGTCCCGTTCGACGCAGACACCGACAGCGACGACGATGAGCTGCGAGTGGCGCCCGCCGGCTATCTACAAGACATGCGCTATAACCCGGAAGCGCTGGCGACCGAGGCCGATGAAGAGACGACGCGTCATGAGAATCTCGATCAGGCGTTGACGTCCCTGGACGAGCGCAGCCGCGATATCGTCAAACGCCGCTGGTTGGACGAAGACAAACCAACTCTGCACGAACTCGCCAAAGAATATGGTGTCTCGGCCGAGCGCATCCGCCAGATCGAGAAGAAAGCGCTCGGCATCATGAAAAACAGACTTGTCGCCTGAGACTAATTGACCCCAATTAAAAAGGCTCCCATCCGGGAGCCTTTTCTGCTTTCAAGGGATCTCTTCTAAGGCGTCACGCCCCGTGCATCACTTCTCAATGATTTCCCATCCCTTTTTCTCTGCGATTCGTCGCAGACGGTGATCTGGATGAACAACAACAGGTTTGTCTACCTGTTGCAGCAGCGGGAAGTCGTAAATGGCATCCGCATAGGCAATGCACTGCGATAGATCGTAGCCAAGTTCTGTGCAAACGTGCCTTGCACACTTTGGCTTCTCCTTGTAGAACGGATGGACAGCAGGCGGGCGGGCGGTAAACACACCATTCTCCCGAGCACACACAGTGGCGGCGAATCCTTGTACACCTAACCAACTGACAAGCGGTCGGATGATAAAATCAGGTGCGCCAGTCAACAATGCTACCGGGTCGCCCGCTTTCTTGTGTTGCTGCACGCGATCGACCACCGACCGTCTCAGACGCTCGAGAACGATCTCGCGCACAAAAGCGTCCGCCAAGCCTTCTACGTCCTTTATCTTTAAGCCCGCCAAGTAGGCCTTGTTCTTGTTCGCTGTGTACAAGCCATAGCGGAACACCCAGCGAGGAAAAAATGCAAGTCCCGCCGCCACCTGGCGAGGACCGAGCATATGCCGTTTCCATAGGTACGACACAAATAGCCGTTCGGTGCTGGGCCCCTCGATGAGGGTGCCGTCAACATCAATCAGAACGCACGCCACCCATTTGGACCCGTGTTTTGCAACATCATCCACGCCGTGCTAATGGCACCAGATCGACTCGTCCCTCGTGCGAGCTACCAATACCGGTTTACAAACCCGCCGCGTTCGCCAGAAAGCGGTTCAACCCGTCTTCGTAGCGTTTGCCCGTAACGACAAAACCATCATTGTGAGTGCCCTGGATTACGAGAAACTCTTTCGGCGGGCGTGCAGCCTCAAACAATCTGCGTCCGTGCGAAAAAGGAATAATGTCATCCTCCTGGCTATGTACGACGAGAATCGGACAGTTCAATCCCGCCACATAGTCTATGGTTGCGTAATTAAACCTTGTGAGCCACTGTACCGGCATGAAGGGATAAAACTTCGCAGCCAGGTCCGGCACACCCGTAAACGCCGACTCGATGATTACGGCACGCGGTGTGTGCTTTTGCGCTAGCCAAGTAGCGACAGCAGCACCGAGCGAACGGCCGAAGAAGACAATGCGTGACGGATCCAGCTTGCGCGTCTGCACGAGGTAACGCCAGGCGGCCTCGGCATCGTGGTACGTTCCCACTTCAGTTGGCTTGCCTTCGCTTTCCCCGTAACCGCGATAATCAAATATGAACGTGCTCAAGCCGAGCTTTTGGAAAAGCTGTAGGGATATCATGCGGTGAGAGATATTGCCGGCGTTGCCATGAAAGAACAGGACAACGCCCCGCTGCTTTGCCACCGGCAGATACCAGCCGGACAGGGCGAGCCCGTCCCGCGTGGTAAACGATACCGGCTCATAGGTGAGCCCATAGTCCTTGGGCGTAGCGACAAGCTTCCGTTGCGGATAATAAATAAGACTACCCTGGAAGGTGTAAAGCAGCCCCGCGAAAAGAACGTAAGCCGCCACCAATGTCAGAACAATTAATGTGATGCCGTTCCACATATGGCCGTGTTTCCGCCTTGGCCAGTAAGAACTCGCATACCCCAGTTCGCGCACTCCCAGCGACCCAGGGCGCATACGCAATATCTTCTCGATCGTGGGGGCTCGCATCAAGCCCCCGGCGCAAGACGCAGGCTTCTATTGTCGCAAAATGCCAGTATAGTTACCTAACGCGAGGTACTTGTAACCACAGATGAGCGGGGTCTCAATGGAGCGCTTCAAGGCTGGGCATGCCTGCGGGGCTGATTGGTATCAGGCGGCTGAAGCCTGTCTTGAGCAAGTAGGGCACATTCCGGCACGTGCCAATCTCGGGTTTCTGTACGTTACCGACACCTTGGTATCTCAGCTGCGCGAGATCCTCGCATACTTTAAGGACGTTACGGGCATCGAGCAGTGGGTCGGCACCGTGGGTATGGGCGTTTGCGGCAACGGGCGAGAGTATTTCGATCAACCGGCGGTCACGGCTATGGTGGCGACGTTTCCGGACGACTCGTTCCGCGTGTTCTCTACTATCAAATCGAGCGTGGACGATTTCGTACACAACAATCAGAGCTGGTACGTAAAGGTCAATTCACGCTTCGGCATCGTGCACGCGGATCCGCGCAACACAAAGATACCGGCATTCATCGCTCAGCTTGCCGATGAGATCATGGGCGGCTTTCTCGTCGGCGGCTTGACCTCATCACGCGGCGCTTACTCGCAGATCGCAAAAGAGGTCACCGAGGGCGGTATTTCCGGCGTATTGCTCGCCGGTGACATCGCGGTCACAACCGCGCTAACCCAGAGTTGCGCGCCCATCGGGGGTAAGCACGAGATTACCGAATGTCAGAGCAACGTCGCCATCACCATCGACGAGCGGCCGGCATTCGATGTATTCCACGAAGATGTCGGTGACTTAATTGCCCGCGACCCGCACGGGTCAGTCGGTTACGTCTTCGCGGCGCTCCCGATAAAAGGGTCGGACACGGGCGACTATCTGGTCAGACATCTAGTCGGCTTCGATCCCGAAAAGAAGTTGTTAGCCGTGGGAGAGAAGCTCGAGCCCGGCGATTCAATCATGTTCTGCCGGCGGGACACCGACAGCGCCTACAAAGATCTGCTGCGGATGCTGCGGGATATCGAAGGCCGTGCCAATGGAACACCTAAAGGCGGGGTCTATTATTCCTGTGTTGGGCGGGGACCAAGCTTGTTCGGTCAGAACTCGGAGGAACTCAAAGTCATCCAACAAGAGCTCGGTGACTTCCCCCTTGTCGGATTTTTCGGTAACGGCGAGGTATCCCACAACCGGCTCTATGGCTATACTGGGGTATTGACCCTGTTTCTTTAGCGAATCACTGGCGCAGGTGGAGTAAACGATGGAGCTCGTGCTGCCCCCCATTTATCTTTTTGACAAGTACGGCGACGCGAAGCGGGAGCGCCTCGCTGAGGAAAAGGTAGAAAACTCCGCCAAAGAGGAACGGCGTTTGTTCTGCGCCTCATGCCGGAATGCGATTACCAGTCAGGACGACCGGATCAGCGTCCAGGGCGGTCAAGAACACACGTTTACCAACCCTCATGGTTATATGTTTCACATTGGGTGCTTCCACCATAGCCGCGGATGTGCGCACGTGGGCGACGCAACGTCGGCGTGGAGCTGGTTCAGGGGATTCACCTGGCGTATCGCGCTGTGCGCGAATTGCAATGCCCACCTGGGCTGGCTCTTCCAGGCTCCGGACGAACAGTTCCACGGACTCATCCTCAACCGCCTGACGTCGGTACACTAACCGCCTCCACCCCCACCTCACCCTCCCCAACAAGTGGGGGAACGCCCCTCCCCGGCCCTCCCCGACAAGCGGGGAGGGAGCGAACGGATAGATTCAGTGCGACATCCGGCTGCTCTAAACGCTCAGTTGTAGCTCAAGAACGCAATTCCCCCTCCCCTTGTGGGAGGGGGCTAGGGGGAGGGGGCTTTGTAGATCTCGCTATCCGGACGGAAAGCAAGCCAAGCAAAGGCGAAGTGCACACCGTTGTCTACCCCTGACAAACGCTCACCTTTGAGCGGGCCGGTCACCGCTTGTCCCAGTTGGTTCCACTGCGTACCGGTCTCTTGGTCGACGATCTTGCCATCGGCGAGTTGAAAGTGCAGCACGCGGTCGCCAACGCGGCGGTCAAATCCGTTTGCAGCTTGAATCAAACGGGAGTTCTTGATATTAGCCTTATCCAGGACAGACAGTGTGGAGCGTTTATGAATGATGACGAGCGGTAAACCCGCGAATTCGTCATTCACCACGCCCTCGTCCTTGAACTGGCTAAACGGATAGATCCGGCTCTTGCCATCACGCATCACTCCCAATACTCGCTCCATCGCCGGGAGCCGGTCATCCACGGGATCAAAGAATAGAAACGGCCTGTCGCCCACCTGATCATAACCGCGGTAGGGATTGTTCCCATAGGGGCGTAAATAGCCAGTGCTTTTTGAGAGCACCTCTCCTGACGGGTAGGCGGCCTTGAACTCTTTATACGCTACAATCTGAGAAGGAATTTGCCGCAACTCGGTATTCAGGTATTCGCCGACGATGCTCTTTCCGATGAACTGTTGCCACCAGCTCTCGGTCTGACGGTCATACATGACAAGATCGCTCTTTCGTAATTTGCCGGTTGTGCCGAAATCCAACACCTTTCCTCCTACACGGCGGTCGAACACGATCGAGGCGTTACATAAAGGACAAAAGGTGACCGAGATAGACAAATCCTCAAATGTGTCGTTAACGATCTCGTGGTAGATCAGAATCTGTAACGGGTAGGCCCTGCCACGCCCTTGTCGTTGGACAACGATCACGGGCTCGCGTGGATCCAGCCAAGCGTCTGCTTCTCCCGTCGAGACAAACTTGGGATCATCAATCGCAGGAATGCCGTCCTTGGGCGGTCCACCCGAGGTGATCTCATCGAGGTCCACCGCCGTGCGCGAAAAGTCGGTTCGCGACCATTCGTACTGGAAAGGTAGCTGCGCCCTGATCACTGGCATCGCCCACTTTAGTACGAGCCACCCCAACAGCACGACAATGACAATCCGGAGCAGTCGGTACGGCCAGGCTTTGGAACGTAAAATCGCATCCATGGATGGCCTCCCCCTTTCGCAGCCCTAAACAGGAAATAGACCCGACAAATCGCAGAAATATTTCAACCTTCGGTCAGCCGATAAATGCAGTGCATCGTCTGACTTAAAGCGGATGTTAGGCTGACGTTCCCGGCATAGACATCCGCCTAACACGCTTTCGGTCTGCTCAGCCATGGCCTGCCTCCTTTCGATTCAGCTGTTGGCGCTTAGCCGCTCCGACCGAGCACACGACGGGCCGCAGCCATGATCTCGTCCGGCTCGGCCATTCGACCCACGCCCGACGCCCCCGATGCCAGCCGCCCCTCTGCAGGCCCCACGAGCGTGACGTCGAGCAGTCGCTGCAAACGCTCCACGTTGGCCTGGGTCATCGGGTTGGTCCACATCCGACTCTCCATGGCCGGTGCCAGAAGGATGGGTGCTTCGCTGGCGAGAGCCGTCGTGGTTAGCATGTCGTCTGCGAAGCCTGTCGCGAGCTTTGCGATCGTGTTGGCGGTCGCAGGGGCGATGATGACGAGCTCGGCGCGCTTGCCAAGGCTCACATGGCCGATCTCGGTCTCGGCCAGCGGGGAGAACATCTCCGTGACGACCGGCCGGTGGGTCAGGGCCTCGAACGTGAGCGGTGCGACGAACTCGCGGGCGGCGTCAGTGAGGATCACGTCAACCTCGGCCGCGCTCTCGACGAGCTCGCTGCACAGCGTGACTGCCTTGTAGGCGGCGATACCACCTGTGACACCTAGAACAACGAATTTGCCTGAAAAGACCATGGTTGTAACCTCGTCAAAGCGGGGCTTACGACTTACCTCGGTAGCATGGAGCTCGCATGGGTATCGAAACTGCCTATGTCCTTACAAAAGGCTCCCGACACTTCTTTTCTCATAGCTGCCACGCATCCGAGGATAAGTGCACCAACGAGGTATCAGCTTGGCGATCAAATAGCTAGGGCTTCCAAGAGTTCCTCTCGTCCCAGTTTTGCCGCAACGATCTCCTCTTTCTTTCGCTTCGACAATCTCTTGACACAACTCTCCGCTTTTAGGGCAAGAGCACGGCTTCCGATCTTCGCTTGATATGCAAGCTCAAGTGGTCGCTTCGAACGCAAGTACTTCGCTCCCTTGTTACCAGCCTCTTGGTGCTCGATTAGTCGGCGAGTTACATCGGTGGCAATCCCAGTGTATAGGGTGCCGTGCCGTGTTCTAATCAAGTACAGGTACCATTCGCACATAAGCGAAAAACTAACGGTGGAAATGGGCTGCAGGGCGGCGCCTCGTGGCACCCTGTCAGCACGATTCGCTAGTTAGATTGAACAATAGCCCCTTCATTAAGTGCTCTCAATATTCGATCGCATACAGTTTTTCTCCATGCTTCCAATCCTCCAGCCGTTATCCCCCTCAGAACTTTCTCTTCGTTGGATTTCATGACTCAAAACCTTCTTTCATTCCCGACGGCGCTCCTGCTTCGCGAGGCTCGGATTCATTGCTCCGGCTTCGCAGGGAGGGGCCGGTCCGCCGATTCATTTGGCGCAGCGAAAACCGATGTGCCGATGTCCATGATGGACTGCGCGTGAGAACCCTGCCCGAAAAAAGCCCGTCAGCTTCTCCGGCGACGTATCGAAGACATAGTCTCCGCCCCGCGTGACCCGTTCCCCCGACACGGCCTGATCTTCACGACCGTCATCCGACGCGTACGGGTAAGGGCGATAAAGAGAGCTCGTCCACTCGGCGAGGCTCCCCGCCAGATCGTGAATGCCCTCCGGAGTCGCTC
>JBHIDJ010000009.1:0-52170 GCA_046760105.1 Acidiferrobacterales bacterium
TTTTTTGGTTCGCTGATCGAACGGTCTGCCAAAAACCTTTTCCTCCCTCCTCAAAACACAATTACATTGCGCAACGCCTCGCTCCGGTTCACGGCGGCGATGGCCTCGTTAATCTCCTCTAACCGGTAACGCCCGGTAATCAGCTCGTCCAGCTTTAACCAACCTTGCTCGTACAGTTCCACCAGTTTCGGCACATCCACCCGCAGCCGCGTGGAACCCATCTTGCTACCCAAGACGCGCTGGCTGTTGAAGGCGAAATCGACCGCCTCGATCTCCGCCTTGACACCAGAAGGGGGCATGCCGACGATGACCAAAGTACCAGCACGCCGCAACAGCCCCATGCTTTGCTCGATCGCTTTCGCACTGCCCACGGTGACGAACACATAATCTGCTCCACGCCCTTGCGTGAGTGAATAGACGGTTGCTTCCGCGTTTTCCTCCGTGAGATTGACGGTGTGAGTGGCGCCAAACGCTTTGGCCGCTTCCAGTTTGCTGTTCAAGAGATCGATAGCGATGATCGGGTGCGCCCCACACAGGACCGCCCCCTGGACGCTGTTCAGCCCCACACCGCCTGTGCCGATGACCACCACGCTGCTGCCCGAGGGGACCTCGGCGGTATTGACGACGGCCCCCAGACCGGTGATGACCCCACATGCTAGCAACGAGGCACTATCCAGTGACATCGCCTCGGGTATTTGCACGACTTGCGATTCGTCCACAACGACGTATTCGGCAAAGGCACCCGTGCGAAGACCTTGGTGAATGGATTGGCCGTCTTTGCTGTGAATTCGGTTCTCGTTGTCCAAAGCGAAGGTGGTCGCGCAGACGTGGGACTCGCCCTGGGTGCAAAAGTAGCAGTGTCCGCAAGAGCGCAGGAGGGAGACGACGACATGATCTCCGGGTTTGGCCAGCGTAACGCGGGGACCGACTTCCTCGACAATGCCGGCAGCTTCGTGCCCATACACCACCGGTAACGACCCGCCCCACGCGCCCTCGATGGCGTGAATGTCGCTATGGCAAATAGCGCAGGCGGCCAATCTTACCTTGAGCTCCCCGGCCTGTGGCGGGTCAATCTCGATCTCTTCAATAACGAGCGGCTTGTTAAATTCGTAGCAGATGGCTGCCTTCATCTTTGAGTTCTCCGACACCGAACAGCAGATTTTGTCGATGGGTTTCGGAAGGGGCGCTAGCGCTGTCGCCGTCGCCGGCGCGACTCGCGTCTTCTTCCGACGGCGATAGTCGACGCATTCAGCTTGCCTTCGAGTTGGGCGCGCGCACCGGCCGAGATCTCGCCCAGCCGCGAGCACACCGTGTTCACGTCCGGTTTTGGACCGTGCTCATGCCGATCGAGAGCCGCGCGCATTGCGCGCACGTGCTCGGGTGTCGTGCCGCAGCAACCACCGATGATGCGCGCCCCCGCGTCCAGGGCGAAGCAGGCATAGCTCGCCATCAGCTGGGGCGATCCGGCATAGGCGATCACGCCATCAACGTATTCCGGAATACCGCAGTTGCCCTTTGCCACCAAGACGTCGTTGGCCTTAGACGCATTCACCAGGTTAAGGATACCGACTACCGTCTCGGCCGGACCCAGCCCGCAGTTGGCTCCGAAAGCGTGGGGCCTTGGCGTCATGTCCCGACATAGCTCGGCGAAGTCGGCGGGCGAGAGCCCCATCATGGTGCTGCCGTTGGTGTCGAAGCTCAGCGTGCACACGACGGGCAGACCGGTGGTATCCGCGCCGGCGAGCGCCGCCTCCACCTCCTCGCGCGAGGACAGCGTCTCCACCCAAAGCACGTCGACGCCCCCGCCGGCGAGCGCCTGCGCCTGCTCCGCGAAGACCGCGGTGCCGGACTCGATATCGAGTGGACCATGGGGTGCGAAGAGCTCCCCAGTCGGTCCCATCGAGCCCGCCACCAGTACCTCGCGATCAGAGCTGTCCGCAACCCGTCTCGCAATGTGTGCCGCCGCCTCGTTGATCTCAGCGACGTGCTTCTCGTTCCCGTGCAGCTTTAGGCGATGAAAGTTACCGCCAAAGCTGTTAGTGAGAACGATCTCGGACCCGGCAGAGATGAACTCGCGATGCAGCCGTTCGATGCGATCCGCATGCTCGATATTCCACGGCTCTGGAGCGTCTCCCGACTGGAGCCCCATGTCGATCAAGTTTGTTCCCGTGGCACCGTCAGCGAGGAGGTAGGGCTTCTCGGCGAGCAGCCGATCAAGGCGGGTAAACATGTCTAAGCGGCATCCAACAGGTCAGAGCCTCGCGGCTACGGCTCTACTGGCTCCGGTTCAGGCAACCCCGGCGTAGCGCATATCGGTTGGTAATTCTCTCGCATGTTTTTGCCCGGAGTACAGCGGTGAACTCTTCCCGCTGCCGATCGATAATTCGCTCGGCGGTACCATCCCCGATCCAAGCGGCTACCACCTCTGTAGTCATTGGAGTCGTGTTCAACACGGCCGCGCCGACCCCACCCGAGATCCGCCCGATCAGACCTTACGGCGGTGAACCCTTGTTTAACATACTCGGCTGAGTAACGGGATTTACCGGAAACGCGGACTTTGGGTGGACAAAGGGTCTTTTAATCACCTTTCTCGCGCTAGGTCCTAATAACCCCGCTCGAAATCGACGGCGTTGAGCAGGGGCTCCCCCGCCTCGACGCGGCGGATGTTAGCGACCACTGATTCGACGGCCGTCTCCGGCACAGAGAACGCCGCGATGTGCGGCGTCACCACGATGCGCGGATGGGTCCAGAGCGGATGGTCGTCGGGAAGGGGCTCCTCGGCGAAGACGTCGAGCGCGGCGCCGGCGAGCTGGCCGTCGTCAAGCGCGTGTAAGAGGTCCGCTTCCACAAGGTGGCCGCCGCGCGCGCAGTTGATGACAAAGGCACCGCGCGGTAACCGCTCGAAAAGTTGCTTGTTCAGAATTCCCCGCGTTGCGTCCGTGAGCGGCAGGAGACAAACGAGGATGTGTGTCCGAGCAAGGAATGAGGACAAACCGTCGCTGCCGTGATAACAGCGGATGCCCGGGATTTCCTTTGGCATACGACTCCAGCCGGCGACATCGAAGCGCAGCGTGGCGAGCTTCTCGGCGGCGTCGCGTCCCAAGGCGCCGAGCCCCATGAACCCCACGCGCCGGTCCCAAGGCGCGGTGAAGTCGAGCGGTTCCCAGCGCCGCTCGGTCTGGAGCGCGCGATACTCCAAGCTCCGCCTGTGAAAGGTGAGCACCTGATGAACGACGTACTCGGTCATGGTCGCCGTAAGACTGCGCTCGACCATGCGTACTACGGGCACCGGTGGCAACTCGGGGTCCTTGGTCAGGTGGTCGATCCCGACCCACAGCGAGAAGATCGCCTTCAGGTTCGGCAGGGTTTTCATTAACCCCGGCGGCGGCTCGTACACCAAAGCGTATTCGATGTCTTCGCGAGGTCCGATGTCCGGAAAAACTCGAATCTCCCGCCCCGGCATCTGACTGGCGAGCGCATCGAGCCAGGGTTGCGGGGCCGTCCAGTCGCATTTGAACAATAGCGTCATGCTCTAACCCGAAATTTCTCAGATAAGCCGCTGCATCGGCGGGCATTTTAACACTCCGATCCCCTCCTCAAAGCACATCCGATCGTTCGACCGCCCGAGCATGGGAGATGGGTAGGTTAAACCGTGTCCATGAGACCCCTTCGTAGCGTTTGATGGACACGATGTCTCCTTTCACTCTAGTTAAACTGGTCTATCCAGCATCTCGAGATGAAGCCTTTTCCCAGTGTAGGGATGCTCGGCTGCAACCTCTTCGTTTAGCTCCACACCCAGCCCGGGCTTGGTTGGAGGAATAATGTATCCCTCTTCCCAACGGATAGGTTCTTTCAGTATATCCGTGTGGAAGCCACCCCAGGTCTTTATGCTTTCCTGTATCAAGAAATTGGGACTGCAGGTATCAATTTGAACATTTGCAGCGCCTTCAATAGGTCCGCAATACAGGTGGGGTGCAATCTGAGCGTAATGCGCTTCCGCCATGCCAGCAATCTTTTTGGCTTCAAGTATCCCACCGACTCTCCCCAGAGCCATTTGCAGAATGGATGCCGCTTGCTTCTCAAGCAATCTGCCAAACTCGTACTTTGTTGCAAGCCTCTCACCGGTTGCTATGGGGATACTGGTCGAGCGAGCAACCCTTGCCATCTCTTCTACATTTTCTGGCGGCACCGGCTCCTCAAACCATAACGGGTCGAACTTCTCCAATCTCCTGGCTAAACGTATGGCACTGGAAGTGGTCATCTGACCATGTGTCCCAATAAGCAGGTCGCATTGGCTACCGACGGCCTCTCGAATGTTTTTAGCGAACTTCTCCGCAGTATCCAGCGCCTCCAGAGACAGGTGTCTGGGGTCAAAGGCTGAATAGGGCCCAACAGGGTCAAACTTTACGGCGGTGAAGCCTTGTTGAACGTACTCGGCTGCTCTTTCTGCCGCTAATTCAGGATCACTGTATACGTCTGTTTTGTCTGATTCTTTCGGGTATAGGTAGGAATAAGATCTTAACGTCTCATGGACTTGGCCACCCAGCAAATCATAAATGGGCTTGTTTAGTTCTTTGCCAATAATGTCCCAGCAAGCCATTTCAATGGCGCTGAGCACGCCCATAATCGATAGGTCAGAGCGTTGGGTATAGCCGCTGGAATAAATAATTCGCCAAAGCCGTTCTGTTTTAAAAGGGTCAGAACCAATAACATACCGCTCACACACATCCTCTATCATGTGCGCAACAATCTGTGGATGAAATGGTACAGAGTAGGCCTCACCAAAACCCTCTATCCCGTTATCAGCTGTAAGCTTCATGAATACCCAGTAAAGTCCTCCGTGATGGGGTGGTGGATTTTCCACGACATATGTTTTGACATCCGC
Source organism: Acidiferrobacterales bacterium (assembly GCA_046760105.1). GTDB lineage: Bacteria > Pseudomonadota > Gammaproteobacteria > Acidiferrobacterales > SPGG2 > JBHIDJ01. The sequence goes on from JBHIDJ010000009.1 coordinate 4,886, forward strand.
AATTTTCATGAGTGGCTATCCTCCTGATCTTCCCCTGATTTCATAGAGAGTCAGTTAAACGACTTTTACCGCCTTTCGCACTTAACAGGACTCGACACAAACGGTATATCTTAGCCGATCCTTTCAGCGACCTGATTTGAGCAACGCCTTGCCGACACAACTAACGTAGTAATCGTTTCAATGTTTATCCGAGCTTGTTCTGACCCACATCAAGACAATCGATCAACAAGTTAAGTTGCAATTGAAAACAATGTTGTCTATAGTTTCAACTTCACGGACGCCAAGCTGGATGAGACGATCAGTCATCAAGCCACCGTCGGGAGGCTGTTCTGTTGGCGGATATCCCAGAGGTCATGCAAAGACAGTCATTGACTGTCTTTTCCTTTTTTGCAGAAGCAGTATTCACGGGGCCACTCGCTCCTTTTTTTAAAGTAAGCCTCTAACCACGACGCAAAGGAGTACCTGATGGCAAAGAAGAGAAAAACGGTAGCCCAAAGAGCTGAGGCAATGGCCAAGAAGATCACGGCGAGAGCACTGAAGGAAGCCAAGGTCATCAAGACCAGGGCAGTGAAGGAGGCAAAGCGCATCAAGGCTAGAGCACTGAAGGACGCTAAGGCGATCAAGGCCAAAGCGGCAAAGGCGAGGAAGAAGGTAAGGAGGAAAAAGAAGAAGTAGGCAGCGCGTCGGAATGCTTGGCGAATGACATCATTCGCTGAGCCCATTACCACAGCCACACCGGAATACGTGAGGGTCAGCGATGTGTGGGTGCTCACTGTCCCTTCTTTATGGAAAGCCGCAGGCCAACTCCACGAACGAAATCCTCGTTTCATTTCCGTCCAATGCGAACCAGAACCCATGCGGACCCATTCGAGAAACAGAATGACGAGAGAGGTCGCGCTAAGCATTGAAGCTCGCAGTATCGATCTGCCCGGCGACTTGCACGTGAAGCGTGCCTTGCTACGCTCTAAATGTCGAGAGGTGGGGCCTTTCGTCTATCTCGATCACCTAGGACCAACACCACGCGTGAATGGTGGCGACTTCAAGACGCCGCCACACCCGCATGCTGGTCTTTCAACTCTGACTTATCTTTACAGCGGTGCAGTTCCAGTTGGAGACCGTAGAGCAAAGCCGTTTGGCCTTGTCCGGGGGCGCACCGTTGCCAGGCAAACGCATGATTTGGGACACTTTTGTGTTGTCTTCGCTCGAAGACGTCCGCCAGGTAATGGCAGACTTCAAGACGGGTCGGTTCGGATCGGTGGACATACCGGCCTCTTGAGGAGGAAACGAAGATGAGTAAAACCAGGTTGAGTCTTTTCTATTTGGCGACGTACCTGTCGATCGGTGGTATTGGTTTCTTAGCGCTTCCGAAGATGATGCTTTCCCTTCTCCTCTCCAATGGGGACTATAGCAATCTGATGTTGCGCATGCTCGGGATGTTGTTACTGGGCCTAGGTATCACTGTAGTTCAGATAATACGTCATCGTGCCACGGCGTTATATGAGACCACGTTGATCATACGCGTACTATTTTTGGCTCTGTTTACATTGTTCTATTTCGTGTACGAAGATCCCATGTTGCTTGTCTTACTGGCCATCGTAGGTTTAGGCTTCGTGCTTACGTTGACTGGTCATATGCTAGACCGGAAAGGTGATCACAGCGCCTGATCGAATGACGGCGGATCAACCCTATCTCGATCGATGCTTACGACTAGGATCGCAGTATGACCTCGGCAAGCATTAGCAAAGCGACGCATACCGCGTCTGCGGTGTATCGAATCTAGCGCTTTTCTTCGAGGAACGCTTCAGCGATCCTAAGAAACACGCATACGACCTCTTACGGGACATCATCGAAACACATCTACCGATAATCTCGAACCTTATATCTAGGAGGGACCGTCATGGGCGAGCTGATCGCATTCACAACACCAGAAAAGAAGACGGCTGAAGGCTATCTGGCGAAGGCGGCTGACAAGCACCGCGCGTTAGTGATCATCCAGGAATGGTGGGGTCTGAACGATCAGATCAAAGGCGTGGCCGACCGCTATGCTGTAGCTGGCTTCACCGCTCTTGCCCCCGATCTTTATGATGGCCGTGTCACGGAGAGTCCGGATGAAGCCGCGCACCTAATGGACGGCCTTGACTGGGTTAATGCAACGGAGCAAGAAGTGCGCGGCGCGGCGCAGTTCTTGAGGCGTGACCATAATAAGGTTGGCGTGATGGGTTTTTGCATGGGAGGTGCGCTCACCATCATCGCCGGGGTCAAGCTGTCGGATGTCGATGCCGCGGTTTGCTTCTATGGTATCCCCCCCGCCACCGCCGCCGATCCCCAACAGATCCGTGTGCCTTTCCAGGGACACTTTGCGACGCAGGACGACTGGTGCACACCCACGTCCGTGGACGCACTCGAGGCCCAGCTCACGGAGAGCGGTGTCACCTACGAGCTTCATCGCTACGACGCACAACACGGTTTCTTTAACGAAGGACGGCCTGATGTCTACAACGAGCGTGCAACTCAGCTCGCGTTCGAGCGCTCGGTTACCTTTCTAAGCAAACACCTCTAGCGCGCCGTTTCGAGTAGTTTGTTACGTTAGTGATTAATGTACATACTTTCGGTTTGTGAAACAGCCCTTCTACACCTAGTTGACACTATAAAACGTTAGCACACATTGGAATCTAACCATGGCCGCAAAGCTCACCGACTACAAGGTTCTCACATTCGACTGCTACGGCACGCTCATCGACTGGGAGAGCGGGATCTGGGACGCGTTGCAGCCGCTCTTGTCGGCCAACGATCGGAGCGATATCACCCGGGCGAGAGCGCTGGAGGCATTTGCGAGGTTCGAGAACGAACAGGAGTCCGAGACACCCGACATGCTTTACCCGAAGCTCTTGACAAGCGTTCACACCGCGATCGCAGCGCACTTCGATCTGAAAACAACCTCGCAGCTCGACGCGGACTTCGGGGACTCGGTAGTGCTTTGGCCTGCATTTCCCGATACCGCCGACGCGTTGCGATACCTGAAGACACGCTACAAGCTCGCCATCCTCTCTAACGTTAGCCGCGACGGCTTCGCAGCGTCGAACCGAAAGCTCGGAGTGACGTTTGATGCAATCTACACGGCTGAGGACATTGGCTCCTACAAGCCTGACCCGGCGAACTTTCGCTACATGCTAATGCGGCTTCGCGAAGACCACGGATTCGAGCCATCCGACATCCTCCACACTGCCCAAAGCCTCTTTCACGATCACGTGCCGGCCAAAAGGTTGGGGCTCGCCAATGCCTGGATCGATCGGCAACGCCTATCGGAGAGCGGCGAATGGGGTGCAACGGCGAAGGTAGAGGAACACCCTGAAACGGACTTTCTCTTTTTCTCGATGGGCGAGATGGCCAAGGCGGTGCGGGACGAATCCGCGTGAATACTATTCTTTAGGTTGCACCGCTGCTGGGAGAGGTCCATCAGATTTCTGGGAGGGGACTTTTCTGCTTCAATTGTTTTCAGCGAACACTTTGCACCCTGTGGCGTCGGGGAGATAATACTACGCTCTTCCAGGCCCGAAGGTGCAGGTTACGGGGGACGACGAATGACGACGGAATTAAAAGAACTCACCCGGCGCGACGACATTCCAGCCGCGGAATGGCAGGCCCGAGTGGATCTGGCGGCGGCTTATAGACTAGTGGATCTGTTCGGCTGGTCCGATCTGCTCGGCACCCACATTTCAGCACGTATACCTGGACCGGAGGACCATTTCCTCATCAACCCTTACGGCATGCTGTTTGAGGAGATTACAGCGTCATCGCTGGTGAAGATCGACCTCCACGGCAATATCCTGAACGAGACGGATTACGACATTAATCCTGCTGGCTTCACGATCCACAGCGCAGTGCACATGGCGAAACCGGAGATCAAATGCGTCATTCACATCCATACTTATGCCGGTACCGCCGTTGCGTGCCAGAAAGACGGACTGCTGCCAATTAGCCAGCACGCCTTGGTAATAATGGCAGACGTTGCGTATCACGACTATGAAGGGATCGCGACGGATCTCGATGAGCGCACGCGCATCGTACACGACCTCGGCGACAAGCGGATCCTGATCCTACGCAATCACGGCCTTTTGACTGTCGGCCGGACGATGGGCGAGGCCTTCATCCTCATGTACCGGGCGGAGCGCGCGTGCCGCATGCAGGTGCAGTTCCAGATGACCGGTGCGGAGCTCAAGCCGATCCCGGAAGAGGTACAGCAGATAACGATGGAACGTTCACGCCTTGCTACCAGCGACGACGGCCACCGCCCGATGGGCAAGCTCGAGTGGCCAGCGCTTCTGCGAAAGCTCGATCGGCACGACCCATCATACAAAACGTAACCCACGCGGTCGCGTCAACGACGCTTTCGTCACCAACTGTTTCGCAACTCACGCAGTTTCAGGAAAACGGTCTTGGGGTCCGGTTCATCGGGGAGATCCGGAAATTCCTCGCGCAGCTTCGCGATCACGGTTGGGCTATGGAGGCGAAAGAAAGTGTTGATCTCTTTTTCGAGCGCCAGTGTCGAAACGAGTGCTCGATTCGGATCCTGGTCGCGGACCTGCGCCAACAGGCTTGCCGCCTTTTCGTTGTCGGGCTCCCGGTCGAGAGTGAAACCCAGGTTGTTGGCGATATAGTCGTGACCGGGATACACCAGGGTTTCGTCCGGGAGCTTAGCGAGCTGACTAGCAAACGTCTCGTACAGATATTGAGGATGACCGCCACTGTGGCAGTTGCCCGCACCCGCGTTGAACAGTGTGTCGCCGCAAAATAAAGCCGGGGTTTCAGTGTGCGATCGCATACAGACATGGCTCATCGTATGTCCGGGGGTGTCGAGACATTCGAGCTCCACTGTCTTTCCGACTTTGATCAAATCGCCCGCGCAAAGGCCGCGGTCCATGCCGGGAATTCTGTCCTTCGCGCCCTTATGGGCAAGCAACTTGGCGCCGGTGGCGGCAATCATGGCCCGGTTGCCACCGGTGTGATCGCCATGCTCGTGAGTATTCAGAATTTGGGTGATCTCCCAACCTTTTTGCTTGGCTGCTGCCAGGCACTTCTTATGGTCCAGCGGATCGACGGCGAGGGCCTCGCCGGTTTCGGGGCAGGCGATCAGATAGTTAAAGTTCCGATAGGCGTTAGCTGTCCAGATTTGTTCGACGATCATGACTACCTCACCGTGTTTGGTCTCATTGGCATTCTAGCGTGCGACACCCATGCGCGTCACCGTGCGGTATTTCCGTTATCCTCTACGACTACGTTCGCTTTCCTTTAATAGCCACTCGCGAAACGCGACCACCTTCGGCTGATCGGCGGTAGCTTCCGGACAGACGATATAGTAGGCGAACTCCACTGGGAGGCTGAGTTCGAACGGGCGTACCAGACGGTCTCCGGCGATTGCGTCTGCGGCTAGCGCACCGCGCGCCAGTGCCACCCCCTGCCCTGCAACGGCAGCCTGTATCAACATGCCGGCGTCGGTGAAGACCGGTCCGCGCCCTGGGTCCACGTCGCGCACGCCCGCGGCGAGGAGCCACGTACCCCAGTCACCATAATCTCCCCCCTCGTCGTGCAAAAGCGTGTGGTACTTCAAATCGTTTGGCTGCCTGAGTGGATGGGGCCCTTCCAGAAGCGCCGGACTGCATACAGGGAAGATTTCCTCAGGCATGAGGTGATCGGAACGGAGTCCCAGATAACGGCCGCGGCCGTAGCGGATGCTCACATCCACGTCCTCCCGGGCAAAGTCGACGAGCGTGCGCGACGGCGCCACTCGCACGTCGATATCGGGATAGGCTCGAACAAAGCGGCCGAGCCGCGGCACGAGCCAGCGGGCAGCAAAAGACGGCAGGACAGAAACTGTCAACTTCCCACGGGCTTCATGTTCGGTTACGCGCTTCGTGGCTTCGTACAACTGATCGAAGATGCGTCGCAGCGGCGGTAGATAGACTTGTCCTTCCTCGGTTAATACCAATGCTCGGTTGAGACGCCGAAATAATTTGATCCCAAGGTACTCCTCCAGGGTCTTCACCTGGTGGCTGATCGCGGCTTGCGTGACGTGAAGTTCTTCCGCCGCTTTCGTGAAGCTCAAATGGCGAGCAGCAGCCTCGAAGGCACGCACCGCATTCAGGGGTGGAAGACGCCTAGCCATAACAGTTTCAGATAAAGAAAAGTAACTCGAAAGCTCAAATAATATCGTTTGTGCTACCCGGTTTAGTCAGCTAACTTTACCCTATATATGCTGTTTGATTGCCACATTACCAACGTTGAAAACAATTCGTCTTTCGGATAAGGAGAGTATATATGTACAGCACCGTATTCAAGTCCCTCGACGCGGGGTACGCACCTGTTTCCGAGGCCGGCTCATCGCTACGTCAACCGGTCCGCCACGTCCACGGTTTGATCGCTCGCGCATTCGATGTCCTCGCGGAATGGCAGGAACGTGCGCGTCAACGCCGGCACCTGATGGAGCTCGATGATCGACTCTTGGGAGACATCGGGCTAACGCGTGCCGACGTCGTACGCGAAGCAAGTAAACCCTTTTGGGAAGTCTGAGCGAAAAAGAAATCAGTGACGTGACATAAGCACGCCTGAGCCGTAGGCTTGGGCGTGCTTTCGTTCGTACACGGAGAAGGAACAGTGCACCGTAGCCGCTTGTGTTCGTTGATAATCGATTGTAACGCCGAAGATCTGGAAGCCGGCGCCAGCTTCTGGAGTCAAGCCCTAGGGCGTCGACCGCGACGGACGTCAGAGGATCCCGGCGACAGCAAGTACATCCAGCTAGATACCAATCCGACTGAACTGACCATCGAACTCCAACGCGTCGATCATCCGAGCCGAGTGCACTTGGATATCGAAACTGACGATATAGAAGCTGAAGTCCGCCGGCTCGAGAAGCTCGGCGCTAAGCGCATCGAGAAGATAAAGACCTGGTGGGTTATGGAGGCACCAAGCGGTCATCGTTTTTGCGTGGTGACACCACAGCGCCCCGATTTCCCGGGTGACGCTAACGTGTGGGAATAATTAACCGCCGGACAAGTTGAGTGGGGCGTCTCGGCGCACACCGCAGTTCTCCGACCGACTAGCTCACCAGTTGTTCAGCTCGTAGTGCCACCGGGACTCCGTCCTGCAGCGCGCAGTAGTGCTTGCACGCCCGCCTGTGCAGAATCGCGCAACAGTAAAGCATCAACATCGGCAAGCACGAGATCGTAACCTGCCGCGTAGAGCCGCTTCGCATCGCGTCCGGGCGTTGGGATACCACCTAATAGCTTGCCGGCGTCCTTAGCAGCGGTTTCCACTTTCTGGATCATGGATACAACCTCGGCGTGGTCCGGTTCGCCTAGGTAGCCGACTGAGGCCGAGAGATCAAAAGGACCGATGAACAGCATGTCAACGCCTTCTACCTTGGCGATAGCAGTAACGTTTTCAACCGCGATAGGGCTTTCAATCTGACACATTATCAACAAATCGTCTTCGACCCGTGACAGATAATCTTTCAGCTCTGCGCCATACTTCGAGGCGCGCACCACGGGCGCTGCCATACCTCGCACACCGCGCGGCGCATAGCGACAGGCCGCCACGGCTACCTCGGCCTCGGCGGCGTCATTGACCGCAGGAACCATAACGCCAGCCGGCCCCGTATCCAGTACACGCTTGATCCACACCGGGTCGTTGGCGGGAACCCGTACCAACGGCGCGCAATCGGCACCGCCGATCGCCTGCATGATGGAAATCAAATCCAGCACCGAACCCGGACCATGCTCGAGGTCAATCATCACACAGTCATATCCTGCCTGCGCAATGATCTCAGTAGCCAGCGGGTTGAAGAGTTCAAGCCAACAGCCGTTTGCACGGCCGCCGTCTCGCAACTCAGTCTTTATGTTTTGTGGCATGCCCTCCTCTCTCTATATCCGTAGAACACCCATAGTGTTTGCTACCTCAAATCGCTAGACCGAGGGGCCTGCAGTGGGATCTCCATCAGGTCTTCGCCGAAGAAAAGATTTCCCCTGAAGATTTCACTCATCTCGCGAATCAACCGTTCGCGTATACCGGGAACGTCCATCTGCTCAGTGACATGACTCACGACCAGGTTGCGAACGTTAGCTCGGCGCGCAAGCTCGGCCAGCTCGAGATGCCCCATGCAGCTCTCTGCAAACTCGCGTCCGAGCTGTGTGCCGCTGATGTAGTGGCACATATGAACCAGCACGTCGCAGTCTTGCGCGAGCTCTTCCATAGCTTTGCACGGTCCACTATCACCCGAATAGGCAAACGCACCGGCCTCGGTATCGAGCCGGTATCCGTAGCAATGAAGGTAGGGTTGCACATGACGTACACTCGACGCCGTGACCCGCCAGCCTCCACCGTCGATGACATCGCCACTCTTAAGCTCTCGGATCTCAGGCATTGGTCGCTTTCTCGGGGGCACGCCGCCGCGGGCCTGGTAAATGGCGACACTGAGCGCATGGCGAGTTCGTGCCTCAAGGTCGGGGTGGAACACACCTTCTTCACCGATTAACAAGTCATTCATCCGCCGGGTATGTGGCGGGCCGTACACCTTAAGCTCAGGAATTTTTCCCGCGCCCTGGTCCCAGCGCGTTAGAACCAGGCGCGCGTAGTCCAGACAGTGGTCATAGTGCAGGTGGCTAAAGAAGATATGCGTAATCTGAGTCGCCTCGATGCCCGCCTCCATCATGCGATGGTACGCACCTGGGCCGTGATCGAAGAGCATCACGTCATCCCCGGCCTCGACGAGGTAACCCGAGCTCATCCGCCGCAGGGAGGGCGTCGGCGTACCGGTACCGAGTAACCGTAGTCTCATCTTCCGTCCCTTCACTCGTGGCGTTCATACCCGTCTGGTTCCCCCACGAAGGTGTGGTGATCTTTGCATTAATGTCCGCTAGGTCCGGTTACTCCGGTAGTCCTGCCTTCTGCAGGCCATCGAGATAATAGGCCATGTCGCTAAAATCTGAAATGAGATGCGTTCTACGCACAAAATCCAACGTGAAGTCTGGTCTCAGTTGTAGCAACGCGTCAAGGGCATGACGCGCTTCGTCGAGCCTCCCCAGATGGCCGAGCGCTGAAACCAACACGGCATGGCGTGACCATTGAAAATGCGGTTCGCGAAGCGCTTTCCTTGCCCATCGCACGGCTTTGTCATACTAGTTGCTGACACGAGCGCTTTCTGTTATTGCTGTTCCACAGTGAGCCCAAGTAGCACTCACTAGCTGTCAAACAGCATACTATATTGCGCAGGAGAACAGCCAATGATCCGACAGGCTTTGGTGGTTTTGATCACGGTATTGCTGCTCACAGCATGCGCGTCTTTCCAAGTCATCGAGCCTCGCGCGGAGGCAGCCCAGAGCAAGATTAAAACAGGCGATACGGTTAGGATCGTCACAATAGATGGCAGGACGTTAGAGCTTATGGCTTTGGACGTTACGCCGGAGGCGCTTATCGGTAAAGATCAAGCGACGTTTGAAGATCGCCGGGTGTCGCTCGACGAAATAGCGATGTTGGAAAGGAAGAACCGCGTTAAGCAAGATGTTCTTGTATACGGAAGTATCGCGATCCTGTTCCTGGTCGTGTCTAACAACTCCGGAACGGTTGAATGATCAAGGTGAAGCAGATTTTGAGAGCAACAAAACAGGCGTCCTGACGGCTCGCGTTTTCACAGACGAAGCTTATCGAACACCACCACAAGCACGATTGCAGTCCAACTGGGAGTTTATTGAATGCGGCGGCAATGGGATGTCGTCATCGTCGGTGGCGGCGTCATCGGCAGCTCAAGCGCATATTTTTTGGCCGCGTCGACGGTGTTCACCGGTAGTGTATTAGTCGTCGAAAAGGACCGGACTTACCGCGACTGCTCAACCGCGCGGTCCGTGGGTGGGATTCGTCAACAATTCTCAACACCGGAGAACATCGAGATATCGAAGTTCGCCGCCCACTTCGTGAAGCATGTAGATGAATACTTAAGTGTTGACGGTGAGGCGCCGGTGTTATTCTTCATGGAAAACGGCTACCTTTTTCTCGCCTCGCAAGCGGGGCTCCCGACTCTGGAAGCCAATCACCGAACACAAGGGGCGCATGGCGTGAATACGACACGCCTTACGCGCAACGAACTCTCGCAGCAATTTCCCTGGCTAAACGTAGACGATCTCGCGGCGGGATCGTTAGGCGAGAAAAACGAAGGATGGGTCGATCCCTATGCCCTGCTTCAGGGATTTCGCCGAAAAGCGCGTCAGCTCGGTGCGGTGTATGTCGAGGACGAGGTCATTGCGCTAACGCGTCAAGGCGCGCGCATAACAGACTTGCGTCTGCAATCCGCTGGCGATGTGAGTTGTGGCACCGTCGTCAATGCCGCCGGTCCGCGCGCCCGCGAAGTCGCGGCGATGGCACCCTTGAAGCTAGCGGTACATCCTCGTAAGCGCCAGGTCTATGTTTTTTCTTGTAAGGACGGACCATCGCGCTGTCCGCTCGTCATCGATACGTCCGGGATGTACTTTCGTCCGGAAGGCGCACAATTCATCTGTGGCATCTCACCGGACGAGGAGAATGATCCCGATTGTCTGGATCTCGAGGTCGACTACGGCCCCTTCGAAACGAAAATTTGGCCGCTGCTCGCCCATCGTGTGCCAGCGTTTGAAGCGATAAAACTGACAAATGCCTGGGCCGGACATTATGCCTATAACCCTTTCGATAAGAATGTCTTTCTCGGACCGCATCCGGATTGCGAAAATTTTCTGTTGGCAAACGGGTTTTCAGGGCATGGACTGCAGCAAAGTCCGGCGGTTGGCAGAGCGATTAGCGAGCTAATCGCCTTTGGCGAGTATCGAACACTTGATCTATCGCGTTTCAGTTACCAACGCTATGCCGCAAACAAACCGATTGTCGAAGCCAACGTCGTTTAGACGGCCAGAAAGTACGAGCAGCTTTTGCTTGCGATTTAGTCGGCGGCTAAGGGAGTAATAACCGCGTCGAGGTGCTCGGCGTTGTCCAACCGGGCCACCGTCTCGATCACCTCGGTAAAGGGCAGATCGACCTGGTAGACAGCGATTTCTGTGATTTTCATGGACACGCGCCTTTCGAGGTTTGTTTATCGTAGACCGCCACAGCCACCCCCAACACCGCCGAATCCGATGTCACACCAAGTCCGCGTCTGGCGTTTCCGTTTTCTCAAGCGGGTGGTACCAGCACGAGTTTGCCGACGTGGTCCTTCTTAAGAAAATCGGACTGGGCCTCGTGGATCTCCGACAGCGGATAGGCCTTTGCGAGCAGGGGACGGATTTCCTGTGCCTCGATGTACCGCAACAAGTTAGGAAAGATCTCGGGCGTGGTGACAGTCGCGCCAATCAACTCAAGGTCTTTGAGGTATAGTGTGCGCAAGTCGAGCTCGACCACGGGACTTCCGATGGCACCGGATGTGACGTAGCGCCCGCCGCGACGCAGAATCGCCAGCAGCCGCGCAAAGCCCGTGCCGCCCACCACATCCGCGGCCACGTCGACCGTGTCCCTGCCGGTGGCGTCGGCGACAGCCGCTTCGAGATTGGGAACATCCCGTGGAAACACCGCGTCGGCACCGAGCGCACGAACTTGCTCCATTTTTTTGGTGCCGGCCAACCCAAGTACGATCGCTTGGCGGCGCTTGGCGAGCTGCACAAGGGCGGAGCCCACACCACCGGACGCACCGGTAATGAGGAGGGTCTCACCCTTCTTGACACGGGCGCGGGTGAGCATGTTCTCAGCGGTAACGTAAGAACAGGCGAAGGTGGCAAGCTCCTCATCCGTCCACGGGCTTTCGACCCGGTGGACGTTGTACGCCGGTATACAGGCGAACTGGGCAAAGCCGCCATCGCATTCGCTACCGACGAAACCCGCCTTGTCCCGGTTCATGGGATCCTCGGGATCGCGCAGCCACGGATCCACCATCACCCGCGCTCCCAGCCAATCCTCGCCTACGCCCTCGCCGACGGCAACGACCCGCCCCACGATGTCTGCACCTTGGATGCGCGGGAAGGTGACGGCGTCGCCCCACGCGCCCAATTCGTCGACAACCTGTTCGAACCCCGAGCGTCCACCTTCGGTGGTGGTGCCCGTCGTCACCGTCGGGCTGTACCACCCGGTACGGGTATTGATGTCGGTGTTGTTGACCCCACAGGCGCCGACGTGGATCAAAACTGCACCCGGTCGGGGCTGTGGCACCGGCCAGTCCACCCGGTACTCAAGCCTGTCGAGCCCGCCGTGACCCGTGAGCACAGCGGCGGCCATTGATAATGGAAGGTCTGTGGTCATGGGTGACGTCCGGTGCGAAAAAACCCTTAACCTGCGCCCTGCGTCGCAGTCACGGGCAAACTTCGTAAACGAAGACCCGGTGAAGAACGTCCGGTTCCGCTAATGGCAGAGACTGAAACGCGTTGGTCTTCGCCAGCAGTCTCCATCTTCCCTCGCGCTCGAGCGAGCCCTGCCTCGCGTGGAAACCAGTTCCTGGCTCCGTGTCGACGCGGACGCTGAAGATCAGTACGCCACCGGGCCGCGTGATTCTGATCAGCTCGTCGAACGAATCCGGTCCGGCGTGGCCCAACGTCAATACCCCGACGGCAGTGGCGGCGGCGAAATGATTGTCAGGCAAGTCCGCGCGCGCCCAAGGTCATCTTGTGCAGTTTCTCGTACACCTTTTACCCCGTCCGAGGTCCTGCTCAGCACCACGGATCTTCACAATTACAACACGATACATTTCGCCAGCGGTGCGCCGCTCGCCAGAGCGGGTCACCTCTACGTTGGAGACGAACCCGGCCTCGGCGTTATGCCCGATGAGGATGTCTTGGGCGAGCCGGTGGCGACCTATCAGTGAGGCACGCGCTGACAAAAAGGCAAGACGCCAAACCTACGGCGGTCTCGGGCCGCGGGCCTATTTCGCTATAGAAGTGTGCGGGCGTCAGACAGGGCGCGCATTGTTAGACCACACGTCAAGAGAGGGCCGTGTGCCAACCGAGCTTAATGTTCTTTCTTCGCGGCGTCGAAGACCGCCTGTTGTTCCGGTGTTGCTTCCTTCTGATATTTTTCTTTCCACTCGCTGAAGGGCATGCCGTAAACGATTTCGCGAGCCTCATCGTAGGACATCTTTATGCCCTTTTCCTCGGCCGCTGCGCGATACCACTTTGAGAAGCAATTACGGCAGAACCCGGCCAAGTTCATAAGCTCGATGTTCTGCACGTCTTTACGTTCATCCAGATGCTTAAGCAGCCGTCGAAATACAGCCGCCTCCAGTTCAGTCTGCGTTTTTTCATCCATTGTGACTCTCCTCTGTTTCGATCACATGTGGGCCTGGATGTCTGACCGCTTGAAAAAGAACAGCGTTACTATTCAGCCTTGGAACCGCCATGGCAAGGCGGTGAATCCGGTGACTTGTCGGCCTTTTCGAACCATTCGTTCGGCGTAAGCGTATGCAGTGCAAGCGCATGCACCGGGCCTGAAAGTTGCTCGGCCAAGATCTCATTGATCAGGCGGTGACGAGCAACCAACATCTTGCCTTCGAACTCGTCGGACACCACCGTGACCTTGAAGTGGGACTCCGAGCCTGCTGGTACGTTGTGCATGTAACTCTCGTTGATGACCTCGAGGTGCACTGGGGCCAAGCGATCGTTCAGCTTTTTCTCAATCGTCACCTGTGTCGTCATGGCAAAACCTCTTCCTGCTGCGTGTCATACCTCAAAGCATAACACCAAGATCATGGACAGATAACCCAACAAAATTGGGTTTTAAGGCAATCAACTCTACACCGGGCCGAGAGGTGAACACGACCCCGTAAGCGGCTGGAATAATCTCGCCTACCAACCGGTCTAATCAGTTACAACCTAAGGCTCGGCAAGGGGCTCCTTGACCGCGGAGGCCCATTCCGTGATGGCTGAGGGACGATGGGACTTGTCGGGCTAACCTCGTTGCAGAGACTTCGCCTGGCAGCGGGGTTTTTTCGTTTCCGATGGGACCTGAATCTGTTGCTTCAGCTTGTGCATGGTTGTGCAAAAACGCCCAAAGGTGTGTTTTCAAGATTGGGCAAAATACCGTTTTAGATACTCTTCGAACGAAATCTCGTCGGACTCCTCGATTTCACGCTGGCGTGTCAGCGATTGCTGCGTGACCTGTTCAAAGTGCTGCTGTTGTTTGGCAGACATTTTCAATCCCTTGAAGTACCGCTCGTGTTTCTCGGACATACGCATAGCGAAGGCAAAAAACGATTCCTTTGCTTTCCACATCTCGGCAAGCACCCGTGCTGAAGGTGTCCCTTCTGGGTTGTCAGCGGTCTCTGCCTGAACGCTTACGGCCTTTGCATATGGCCGACTAGGGTCACTCTCATCGAGGAGTTCACAGACACCCTGCATCATTTCACATATTTCTTTCGCCCATTTCCTCAGTGACCGCTTTTGCCCATGTTGTAACAGCGCGAGAGAGGGATCACGTCCGTAACTGGCCACCATTCGTTGATTGTAGTCAAACTCCTCCCACTCGTCTGGATCGATTGCCGGGCTCTCTTGCAACAGACAAAAAATGAGAAAGGCTTCAAGGAAACGCAGTTGATCCTCATTAACACCAAGAGGACCGAACGCATCTACGTCAAGCGCTCGCACTTCCACATATTGCACGCCTCTGCGCTTGAGCGCGAGGGTGGGTTTCTCGCCGGATCGAGCAATCTGTTTGGGGCGGACGAAGCTGTAGAACTCGTTTTCGATCTGCAGGATGTTTGCGTTAAGCTGACGGTATTCGCCGTCCACCACAACGCCTATCTGCTCATACTCTGGGTAGGGTGTTTCGATCGCGCGGGTGAGACTGGCGACGTATTCGTCAAGGTGGTTGTATGAAATCTTCAGGTTTGCCTGCGTCTTATCCTTATAACCAATGTCGCTCATACGAAGCGATGTGGCGTGAGGCCTGAAATATGTGCCGGCATCGAACTCAGCAAATCCGGCTGGACGATTCCTTAGAAACGACCTGCATACTGCGGGAGAAGTCCCAAATAGATAGGGAATCAACCAACCCAGTCGCTGGAAGTTTCGGACCAGACAGAAGTATGAATTAGATATGAAATCCTGAATCAGGCTATCGTCTTTTAGACAGGTCTGGAAGACTGGCCAGAAACTGTCAGGAAGAGAGTAATTAAAGTGAACACCCGAAATCGCCTGCATCGCCCCACCGTATCGGTACTCGAGTCCGCGCCTGTATACATGCTTCATCGTACCCACATTTGAGTGCCCGTAACGCGCAATCGGGGCGCCGTGTTCCTCGTCCAGCACACACGGCATGCTGGTAGCCCAAAGGATTTCGTCACTGGTGAGGTTGGCGTAAACGAACTGGTGGATATCGCACAGAAACTGAAATGTCTCCCGAACATCAGCAAACGGCGGCGTGATGAACTCCAGCAACGCCTCCGAATAATCTGTGGTTATATACGGATGTGTCAGCGCGGACCCCAGCGAGGATGGGTGCGGGGTTTGTGCAATCTCGCCTTCCCTGTCCACTCGTAGGCTTTCTTTTTCGATCCCTTTCTTACCACCGCTTAGCGTCCCTTTCCGGTCCGCTTGACTAAGCTGGGTCAAACGCTGCTTAAAGACGCGATACAAGGTCGTGAACTCCTAGTTGGCACGCCGGATCAGGCAACTATTTCCACCGTGTCGTTTAGGCGAACGGTGCCTTCGCCACGGGGGATAAAGTTCTGACCGAAGAAGACGCCACCGTCCGCACGGCGTCGGTATGTACCCAGTGTACGTAATGGTTCCTGTCTGGGATGCTTCATACCGGTATCGGGATCGATAGTCGTAAATACGCAGCGCGAACAATTTTTTACACCCTCAAAAACCACATCACCGATCCGAATCTGTCGCCAGCTGTCTTCAGCATAAGCTACGCACCCGTTGACCACCAGATTCGGGCGAAAGTGACCCATCGACACAGGGGCGGACAAGCGTCTATTCAGATCCTCGAGCGACGCGGCCGAGATAATCAGTAACGGGAAACCATCAGCAAAACTGACAGCGTCACCGGGGTGTGCGACATCCGGGTCCAGCTGCCGGGGATGGGCGTCGCTCATCTGCACAAGGTGGCAGGGATATCCCAGATACTGAGAAAACCAACGATCGGCATCCTCGCCAAGTGCAATCGCTGTACATTCATCGCCCCAGATCACGACCGCTCGGAGCATATCGGCATCGCACTCGTAGGGAATTCGCAACTCGGGCATCCCAGAGGCGGTCAACGCTAGGTCTTGCTGGTTGGCGCACGAACGTACTAGCGTAAGTGCCGGGAACTCCCGTCCGGTAATGGCTTGCCCTTCCTGGTCGACAAGCATCCAGCGGCGGTCTAATGCCAAACCTTTTGGGGTTACCCGACTCTCCGCTAGCGAGATCGCGGCTGTGGATTTGACGGGATAGATGTTTATCTCGGTAATGCGTAAGTCTGCCATGGGATTACGCTGTGGTCAGGCGCGTGTCAGCCTATCACGAGCATCAATGTGCCGGCCAATTCGTTGGTGACCAGAATAGGTGTTGCCCGCTAAGTGTGGACCAAAAAAAGGGGCGCGGTCACGCGTGCCCCCAGTACAGAGGAGTGGTTATGGTAAGAAGCAAGAGTGTTCGGGTCGTTCTACGCAACCAGCAGCATAGCTACGGTGAACACGACGAGAGCACCGACATAGGCTGCGCCTACCCTTGTCGCAATTTCCCCAAACATCGTTTTACCTCCATTTCATCCAGTTGTATGTTTCCCCCTGGTCTCTGCGCTTAGTGCGCCATCCGGCGGATAATCCACTCGCCCGACGGAAGCAGCAGCCTCGTATAGACATCGATGTGACGGATCACAGTGCGAGTGCTTGCGGCCGTTAGGCTGTCGCCGCTGCCTTGTTGGCGCCCTGCGTGGTGGGCTCGGTCTTCGGTGTATCCGCGCCGGCTGGGACCGTGGGGGCAGCGGCGTCTAACGTAGCTAGCTGCGCCTCGACCACGGCCGGGATTTCGGCTCTCAACACGCCGATATCCTTTAGCACCCAATTCGGGAGCGCCATTAATTCACGGATGGCGACTCTGCGCCGGTGCCAACGCCGCCACGCGGCAAAAAACTGATACAAGACTTTCATTGCTGTCTCTCCAATGATTTTGTTAAATAAATTTCATCTATAGATGCTGTGATCAGCCCGCGCTCTATTCAAGAGAGGACGTTATCATTCTAAACTAGTAGTCGATATTGGAGTTGACAAACGATTCTTTCTCAGCTAATTGATGAATTTAATTCATTGAAAAACCCACCGTGCAGCGCCTACCGCCACTTAACGCCATCCACACCTTCGAGGCTGCGGCTCGTCACCTGAGCTTCCATCGCGCCGCTGAAGAGCTACACGTCACCCCATCGGCGGTCAGCCACCAGATACGTTCGCTCGAGGATTTTCTCGGCGTGCGCCTGTTCCATCGACTACCCCGACAGGTGGTATTGACCACCGAGGGCCAGGCTTATCTGCCGCCGATACGGGCCGCCCTTGATCAGATCAAGGCGGCGACCGAGCGGGTGGTCGGTGGCACCGGGCCGCTGACGATGACCGTTGCCCCACCGTTTGCCACCGGCTGGCTGGTGCCGCGGCTCTCGCGGTTCCAGGCGCAGAACCCGGACATTGAAGTCCGTCTCAGTCTGGTTACTTCGACCGAACTGGTCGACTTCGCTCGCTCCGACGTGGATCTCGCCATCCGCTCTGGGCGCGGGAACTGGCCAGGGCTTTCCAGCCACCGGCTCATCGGTGAGGAGTTGGTGCCAGTGTGCAGCCCGGCACTGCTCGAAGGGTTGCACCCGCTGAAACGCCCGGAGGATCTGCGCAACTTCACCTTGTTACACGCGTTGCCGCGCATCACCCAGTGGCAGATGTGGGTCAATGCGGCTGGCGTGACCGGAGTGGACGTTTACCGCGGACCCAAGTTCCACAACACGCCGCTGGCGCTGGACGCCGCGCTCGCCGGCCTTGGGATCGCCATCGCCGACCGACGTCTCGTTGCCAGGGAACTGGAGAGCGGTCGGCTCATTCAACCCTTCGACATCGTGCTCCCGAGTGAGAGTGCGTACTACCTCGTGTATCCGGAAGAGACGGCGGACAACCCCAAGATTGCAGCGTTTCGCGGCTGGTTGCTGAGCGAGGTGGCCACGGTCCAGGGTCAGGTGGAGCCTGTGCTTGAACGACCCTAATGTCTGAGTCCGTTCATACTGCATCGGGAGCTCGAGAAGCTGTTCTCACGCGAGTGATTCTGACGCCCGCACAGAAGGTGCCGGCTTGGCCGACGCCCCTTCCGTAACACCCACACAGGCGGCTCTCTACGTACATGCGTAATTGCCCTGTTGCGCATCTGCGTAATAAAGCGGTTACTCGATATACTTTTCGAGGGCGGCGACTGTGTTTGGCGCGTCCTACAACCGTCGCGCCGACTTCGTTTTTAAGGCCGTCGACTCGGAGGTTGTTAGTTGACAAAACCAGCTGAAGGAGAATGACTGACCCCAACGACCTAGAACCGGGCCTTCAAGCGTTCGTTCAGTTTGTAGCCCATTTGCCAACGGACTCCGACCGAGGGTGAGTAATACTAAAGGGCCACCTTCTCGTTGAGGAAGGCCTGAAGGCTGCGATAAAGAGACGGCTAAGCAAGCCGGATGTCATCGATGAGATCAGGTCGCTTGGGGTTAAAAACAATCGAGAGGTAAGAGTATGGAAAAAGGTGGAAAAAAGACCACGGGCTTTATTATCTCCGACATGTTGTGTGATCAGAACCGCCCCGGCCTCATCTCAGTGCAATTGGAGCAAGACGACGACGGCAAGTGGACGATCACGCAGGTCGAACGCACAAAAAAGCTCACTTTGGTCGATTTAGTTTTATCGGTTTTACCGTGGCCCTTTCATAAGGATTTGCCAACAACCGATCCTTGCGAAGGCCCCGACCACAAAACAAACGAGGCGAGTGATGACATCGAGCGCGGTAAACGTAAGTACACCTCCTACCCCGTCGACAGGGATTAATGAGGGGTTACGACGCGCGACTGATTCAGGACTATCTAGGCCACCGCAATCCCGTCCACACGGCGCGTTACACGCACACGGCCGCGGTGCGGTTTGAAGGTCTCTGACAATGAACCGGAAGAACATCGACAAACGCATCAGCGAAGCGCTGGCGATTATCCCGCCTGGTAGCCTGGATCTCGCGTACAACGGCGTCTACGGCCTACGCGGCGGCCTGAACAGCTGTCTCTTGTTGCTGCTGCCATCGAGAGGCTGGCATCGAGAAGCCATGATCGCGGTTGCGAGCCAAGTGTTCTGAGATAACAGCATTCACCAAGTCCGCATGTGTCAACGGTGACATATGCCCCGCCCCTGGGATTGTCTGGTAGTGGGTGTTGGGCACGGTGTCTGCCAACAGCTCCGCAATACGGCGAGTCGGGGCAGGAGTCTTCTCCCCACAAAGAATCAAGGTCGGTGCATCGAGTCGCCCATAAGCCGCCAGCGGGGTTTCGTCGGCGGTGGTCGACCAGAAATCAAGGGCAACCTTCCGGGTCCGCGTCGCGAGTGCCGAGCGCTTTTCTTCGCTCATCTTCGCCCAGGTACCGTCGCCGTTCCAATAATCGACAAAGCGCGCCATGCCCTCCCAGTAATCACCGCACATCAAGGCCTCTGTGACCGCATCGGCGACCGCGCGCACCTGCCCGAAGAGCTCACCATTGATTTCCCCGCCTCGCAGGAGATAGAAGGCAACAGGTTCGATCAGTGTCAGGCTCCGCACACGGTCGGGGGTCTCTAGCGCCACCCGCAGCGCCACGGCACCCCCGTACGAATGGCCGACGAGGTGCACAGGTTCCTCGCAGCGGGACATTAAGGCGATGACCGCCGCCGCCTCGTCGGCTAACGTCAAAGGCCCGTGACCTGGCCAATCACCAGTCTTGCCGTAGCCATAGAGATCCGGAGCCAGCACGTGAAAGTCCTTGTCGAGGACGTCGCAGAGGGAGCGCCATTGACCGCCGGAGCTCGCTGAGCTATGCAGCAGGACCACGGGCTCGCCTGTCCCGGTTTCTGTAAAAGACACGCTGGCGCCGTTCACCTGGAGCTGATGCGTATTGTTCATCGTTGCTCTCCTGTCTTGTCCCGTTCGAGGTGAGTCATTTCCAAGTGTCATACCTCGGGTAATAGCAATCGCTGTGCCAGTCCTGCGGCAGTGGCAAGATCCAAATTAATAGCTATCAATCAGATAGTTAGGATGAGATACCGAAGGACGGGAAATGAAGGGGCGACGACCGAACCGCCAAATGAGACGGGCCCGTCAAATATGATGGTGGGTGTCGAGCTTGGTGCGCCAGTTGGGCAAGGTCACGCCGCACCCGGCGTGGGTTCGTTGCAATAAGCCGTCGGGCATTTCTGGGCTCCTTCCGTCGCGCCGACCAGTCCGGTTGGCGGCACCGCAGACGGGACGGAACTGAACATCAGTGAGCTGGCGATCACATGCTCGAGTTCCGGCTGTTTGGACTTGGGTAATCGCGGCGAACTGGCAGTGACAATCGTTAGCGGCTACCTCAGGTGCCACCAAAGCCATTGGCACCAGCGGCGTGACGTGACCACGCGTAGGCCTCAGCCTTTGCCATCGCATCGGTGACGATTGGTATCTCACGTCGGGCTACGCAGACGTCCTGCAAGCGCCAATCTTGAACTGCCATCGGTTCGGCAGCTGTGCGCCGGATGCGGTGTGCAGGGGCGATGCCGTCTACTGTCGTGGTGCTAGAGTCACGCTCGGCTGTAACAGTGCTCATAGTTAGGTCTCCTCCTGAACGACTACGTATGCGATCCAATTGGGATACGTCGAAGTGTTGGCGATTAGTCATCTCGACACCCTACTTAGACAAGAGCAATGGCTGTGCCATCCACACCCTGAGGAGGGTAGATGTGAACTAGTCGTTCGCAGTCAACGAGTTAGGAGTGGTTAGTTCAAATCGGGAGAATGGTAGAAATGGTGCCCGGCTGTGCAATAACACAGATCCGTTAAATATGACGGCGGTCCCTTCGAAAACCAGATCGTTGTCTGGCCAAGCTACCTTGGCTTCTTGATGCCCAGTTTACGCAGACGGCCCCGCAGGGTACTGGGGTTAAGTCCGAGGGCAGTGGCCGCACCCCGCTCACCTTCTATCACCCAACCCGTCTCCTCGAGCACGCTCAAGATGTGGGCTCGCTCCACGTCGTCGAGAGTGCTAGAACTCGCGGTCTCGCGGGGGGACGCGCTCAAAGATTCGATCTCGAGTAGCGGTCCTGGTGAGAGAATGGCGGCACGCTCAATAACATTTTCCAACTCGCGCACGTTACCGGGCCATGTGTAGCGCATGAGTTCAGCCAGAGAATCCGGGGCTAATCCTTCAAAGTGCTTACCGAGATTGCTGCCTGCTTTCTCAAGGAAATGTTGAGCCAAAACGGGGATGTCGGATCGCCGGTCGCGTAAGGGTGGCACAGTCAGCGGGAAGACGTTCAGCCGGTAGAACAGATCGGAACGGAAACCGCCTTTTTCCACAGCCGACGCCAAATCCTTGTTAGTCGCTGCGATGACGCGTACATCTGTCCGGATGCTTCGCGTGCCACCGACACGTTCGAATTCTTGTTCCTGAAGAATACGTAGCAGCTTCGCTTGCGCTTCTGGCGGTAGTTCACCCACTTCGTCCAGAAATATCGTGCCCTTGTCGGCGAGTTCGAAGCGCCCCTTACGTTGCTGCGTGGCGCCAGTGAACGCCCCCTTTTCATGACCGAAGAGTTCGCTTTCTACCAGTTCACGGGGCAAGGCTGCACAGTTCACCTTAACCAGAGGGTGCTGGCTGCGCGCGCTGCGATTGTGAATAGCCCGGGCGATCAGCTCTTTTCCCGTACCGGTCTCCCCTTCGATCAGAACAGTGCTATCGGTGCCCGCCACTAGCTGCAGTTGGTCCAGTAACTTTCCGAGCGCAGTAGACGCCCCGACCATTTGTTCGAAATTGTGTTTGGTCTCAATCTCCTCGCGCAGATACTGGATCGTCGCCTTGGAACGCCGATGGGCTTCGATCTCTTTCTGAAGCCGAGCATTCTGTTCCCGAAGTTCGTTTTGCATACGTTCCATCTCAATGGCCGCCTGCTTGCGGGCTGTGATATCGCTCACGGCACCGACGAAGCGAACGGCGCGACCGGCGTCGTTTCGAACGGCGACGCCACGGTCCAACACCCAAAGGTAGTGCCCAGCTTTATCGCGGATTCTGTACTCGCACTCGTGGTGACCAGTCTGGCCTTTGAAATGCCCGATCAGGGCATCACGATATGCCGAAAAGTCATCCGGGTGAACACGCGTATTCCACGCCTCGGGCGTGAGTTTGGTCTCGGAGAACGCGAAGATTTCCTTGGCCCGTTCAGATAAATAAAGGGTGTTCTCCTCGATGTTCCATTCATAGATGCCCTCGGTCGCGGCCTGTGTTGCTAAGGCATAGCGTTCTTCACTTTCGCGCAGCGCTTCTTCGGCCTGTCTACGTTCGGTGACATCGGTATACGTCGTCACGAACCCTCCACCGGTCACCGGATTACCGCGGATTTCTAGCACCGTCCCGTCGGGGCGAGTGCGCTCAAAGGCATGTGGCTCGAAACGCTTGGCAAGCTCTAAACGTTCGCGCACCTGTTGTTCAACATCGCCCTCACCGTACTCGCCGCGCTCGGCGTTGTAACGGAAGGCCTGTTCCATGTGGAAACCAATCTTGAAAAGATCAGGAGGGAACGCCAAGAGTTCCAGAAACTTCCTGTTAAACGCAATCACGTTGAGGTCCCTATCAACCATACTGATCCCCTGGTCCATCTTCTCCAGGATCACTTCCAAGATAGCGGTCTTCTCGGCCAGCTCCTTCTCATGTTGTTTCAGTTCAGTGATGTCACCGGTCGAACCGACCATGCGGTAGGCACGACCGGCGTTGTCTCGGAGTGCCAAGCCGTGTTGCCGGGCCCATCGCCAGCTGCCGTCGTCGGCGCGAAAGCGATAGTCACACTCAAAGCGCTCGGTTTTGCCTTTGAAGTGCACGACGAGAGCGTCCTTGTAGATTCGCAAGTCTTGTGGGTGTATGCGATTTAACCAGTCTTCAGCCGTTTTCAGTTTTTCCGCGACCAAACCGAGAACGGCGTGCACCCGGGACGAATAGTAGATCTTGTCGGTCGCGATGTTCCAATCGTACACGCCTTCGTTGATGGCACGGATAGCGAGCTGGTAGCGTGCTTCGCTCTCGCGAAGTGCATCTTCGGCTTCTTTGCGTTTCGTGACGTCGCGGATGGCGCCAACCAGCCGAATTGCCTTACCATCTTCGTTTCGGACGGTGGAGCCGTGGTCGAAGATCCAGCAGTACCGTCCGATCTTGTCGCGAAATCTGTATTCGCACTCCCAGCGGTTGGTCCGGCCTTCCAGGTGTGTCGCCAGGGTATTCTTGTAGTGCTCCAAATCATCGGGATGGATACGATCGTTCCAGTGCCATTCCTTCGGCCCCAGCTCTCCCACCTCGAACTTGAAGAACTTGTCGAGCCGGGGCGATACGTATATTTCATCCGTCTCGATAAACCACTCGTAAATACCCTCCTCCGCCGCATCGGCAACCAAGGCGTAGCGTTCTTCGCTTTTTCGCAAAGCCCGCTCGTCGCGCCTTTGTTCGGTGACGTCCGAGTACGCGACAAGCAGTCCGCCTTGGGGAAGGGAGTGGAAATCGACAGAGAGGGTCTTTTCCTCGAATAAATTGAGTTCCACCACGTGTGCGTCCAAGGTACGCACGCGTTCGACCCAAGCGCGGACGTGTGTCTCAACGTCGCCTGAACCGTAGTCGCCCCGTTTGGCGTTGAAACGGAAGAACTCGTCGATCGGGGTACCAGGACGGCAAAGCTCCGGCGGATAACGGCGCAGTTGATAAAAACGCGCGTTGCATGTCACCAACCGCAGGTCCCGATCGAAAATGCCGAAGCCCTGGCTCAGTAGGTTGAGACCCGTCTCGAGCAATTCTGAATGCTTGGCCGGCGGCTTTCCTTTATCTGTGGCGTGCTGAGTGGTTTCGCTTGCCATCTCGACCCTCAGTGAATAGACGCTCCACACCAGCCAGTGGTGGTGTGACTGATCAAGAACCGCGCGTTCGGTAGTTAGTGCCTAGTGATCCCCCTGATCAGCGCAAAAGATACTAGCACTTTCACCCATGCACCGGTATCAGTTGAAGTGTTGAGCAAACGATGCTTTTGTCATTAAAACCCGAGTACTACAAACGTGCACGCACATCGAGGCACGCTATGACGCCTACGGGCACATAGTCGGGCTGTAGCTTTCGTTAAGCGTAAGAAGTAAAACGTCCGCCGTAGGTGACGGAAAACGCGTTACGACTTGTCAGCCTTCTCTTGGGGCCGTCTTTCCCGTTTTTCTTCGTCGCGCGCCTTGCGCAACTCCTCGCGGATCGGCTCGCTACGGCCTATCTCGCGCCCCACGTAGTAACCGAGGGCCAACAACCCTGCACCTATTAACACCCGAAAAATCACAGTTCCCCCCTAACCCCCTCCCACAAGCGGAGGGGGAATGTTCGTTGCCGTTCTTCCATCCATAATGCTAAGCACGAACGTTCTCACTCGGCTTAAACCTATTTAGGCGCTCCCTCCCCGCTTGTCGGGGAGGGCCGGGGAGGGGTCGTAGTAAGCCTGCTCCACCCGGAAATCGAGCGCCGTGCCCCGGGGCGCTTGCAGCTGCGCCATCAGGTAGTTGAGCCGTTTGAAGCCACGGGTGCGGGTCAATCCGTCATCGCTATGAACGATCAGGTGTTCTACATTCGCTATCTCGCGCCGCACCTCCAGTTCACGGGGCATGTAACCGGAATTCTTTAAGATGCGATAGGCGCTGCGCATCTCCTCCGGTACTACTGAATCATCGTCCAGAGCCAGCGGCTTGCCAGCGCCTGGCAGATCGTCGAACTCACCGCGCTCCATCGCTTCACGAATACGCGCTTCGGCGATCTTGTTAAGGAAGCACATGATCCAAGTATACCCCTCCCCCTAACCCCCTCCTACAAGGGGAGGGGGTATTGATGTTCTCCATCTACTCGTTGGGGGAGGATTAAGGAGGGGGGAAGTAATCGTTCAGGCCCGGTTCAGGTTGCCCAGTGTAGGATGCGATCCATCGGGAATCTTTCTGAAACTCAAGCCCTCTAAAGGAGGTGTAGCATGCGTACGAAAGCCCTCATTCTTGGCCTGTCATTTGTGGCACTGGTTGGCGCAGCCGTGGCTACCCCGACGCTGGCCCATGCTAGTGATCTCAAAGTTCGTGTTCATATCGATGGCTTCACCTTTGGCTATCATCAGGGCCATTTCCATCCGCGTCATAGCCATTACTATGGTCATCACAAACCGCATTACTATGAGCGCGGCTATGGCTATCGCAAACGGTATCACTACGGGCAGCCCTATTACAGACACTACAAGCACTACAAGCCCGGACGCCATTACGGTAAGCGATACCATTACTACGGTAAACACGCGAATCGTCATCATCGCGGCCCGCGTCATATAACGCGCGGGCATCACCGTGGCCAGCGCGGGTTTCGCGACGTGGTGACTGGACGCCAACATCGAGGCAAACGGCATTAAAACACGTGGCAAGTGCTGTACCCCTTGCGGTCCTGTTAACACCTGTCTTTCATATCAATAAGGCCTGTCGATGCGCCGCGGTGTGCGATAGTCATTGAGTGCACTGCGGCGTTAAAGCATCTCTTCGCTTTGCGTGCAACAACAGCCCATGTATCCTACGGACCGGCAGTGGAACGATCAGTGCTATAACGGCACCGGACACCGTTCGCGCGCAAAGGGCAGCAGCCGACATCGCGGCCTTGAACAGAATGAAATTCTTCACAGACGTAGTGACATTGTGCGCGTTCCTGGCGGTGTTCGGGCTTGGGATTTCGGTGATTCCCATCGTCTGGGCCGCAGAGCGGTACCCTCCTACCATCGTTGCGCAGACGGGTCTAACAGCACAAGAGGCAGCGGCCATGGTACAGGCTCGTACCGGTGGACGTATTCTCGCAATCAAGACGATACGCTCCGACGGTCAGGTCGTTTACCGCATCAAAGTACTGACCCCTGACGGCGAGGTACGTATTTTTCATGTCGACGCTGCGACCGGCTCGATGTAAATAGGTCGCTACGGTGCGGGTACTCGTCATTGAAGATGAAACCAGTCTGCAGACGCAGATTCGAGATCGACTGCAAGCCGACGGTTACATGGTGGATGCCAGCGCCGATGGCAAAGAGGGTCTATACCTCGCCTCCGAGTATCCACTGGACGCCGCCATCGTTGATCTAGGTCTGCCTGGCATGTCGGGGTTAGACGTGATTCAGCAGCTTCGCGAGCAGGGGAAAAACCTCCCGATTTTGATTTTGACGGCACGCGGTCGCTGGCAGGACAAGGTGGCGGGGCTCGAGGCTGGCGCAGATGACTATCTCGTCAAACCGTTTCAGATGGAAGAGCTGCTGGCACGGCTCAAGGCCTTGCTGCGCCGGGCCGCCGGGGCAGGCCAAACCAGACTGGCCTGTGGACCGATCACGCTGGATATGGCAACACAAAACGTAACCGTCGAAGAAAAAGCAGTCGAGCTGACGGCGTTCGAATACCGTTTACTGGAGTATCTTATGCGAAACCGAGGCCAAGTCATGTCGAAGAGCGAGCTCGCCGATTACCTTTATGCGCACGATGACGAGCGCGACAGTAACGTGATCGAAGTCCTGATTGGGCGGCTGCGACGCAAGCTGGACCCGTCTAGCCGCCTCTACCCTATCGAAACGCTACGCGGGCGCGGGTATCGCTTTCAGCTCGATAGCGACACCCAGTGATGTCTCTCAACGCGCGCATTGCGCTCAGCGCCAGTGTCGTCCTCGCCGCATTTATCGCCTTAACCGCCGTCGCCTTGGATCGGGCGTTTCGCGAGAGTGCCCGCTCAGCCATGCAGGAGCGCTTGTTAGGGCAAATTTATCTGCTCATGGCGGCAGCCGAGGTCGACCCGGAGGGTCGACTGTCGATGGCGCCAACCTTACCCGAGGCGCGGTTTGCGCTTCCCGGTTCCGGCTTATATGGGCAAGTCACCCGCAGTAATGGGGAGGTTGCTTGGCGGTCGCACTCAACTCTGGGGGTGCAACCACCCTTCTCGGCGCCGCTCGATCCTGGAAAACAACGTATTGAGGAGCGCGAGGATACGGGAGCACGACCATTTTATGTTCTGAGTTTTGGCGTCAACTGGACAACGGATGATGGTGGACACGCGTTCACGTTTGCAGTCGCGGAGGACCTCTCGGCGTTCTACGCCCAGATCCATCGCTACCGGCGCAGCTTGTGGGGATGGCTCGGTGCGATGGCGTTGTTATTGCTGATTACGCAGGCGCTAGTGTTACGGTGGGGCTTGCGCCCTTTGCGCCAAGTGGCACAAGAACTCGCCGCGATCGAGGCCGGTCGACAAGAACGATTAAACGAGAGTTACCCGCGCGAGTTGAGGGGCCTGACTAGCAACCTAAATGCGCTACTCTCGCATGAACGCACTCAGCAAAAGCGCTATCGCGATGCGCTCGCGGACCTCGCCCATAGCCTTAAAACCCCGCTCGCCGTGCTGCGGGGCGCGCCGACTGGCGACCACAACAAGAAGGGGCTCTTGAGTACGGTAGAGGAACAGGTCGAACGCATGGATCACATCGTGCAGTACCAGTTGCAAAGGGCAGCCGCCGCTGGTCGCACAACCCTGGTCGCGCCGGTTTCGATCAAACCCATTGTCTTGCGGATCATCGACTCACTCGACAAAGTGCATCACCAGAAGTCAGTCGAAACCCTCATCGACGTGGGCGAGCATGTTAGCCTCCGCGGCGACGAAGGCGACCTCATGGAAATGTTCGGCAACCTGATCGACAACGCCTACAAATGGTGTCGTGGTAGGGTACGAGTCCACGCCGAGGAACACGACGGGCAGTTGACCATTGTTATCGAAGACGACGGACCCGGTATCAGCCCGAGCGAGGCGGAGCGGCTTCTACAGCGGGGGGCGCGCGCCGATCAGGCCGTGCCCGGCCACGGTATTGGACTAGCGATTGTGCGGGACATCGTCCAAGCGTACGACGGAAAAATTGCTGTTGAAACGGGCAGCTGGGGTGGTGCCGCAATCCGGTTAGAACTGCCCGCTTCGTAGTGCACCTAATCCCACTCGAAACGGCTCTTTTGACTATTTCTATAATTCTGGTAAAATCGTAACATTGTATAGGCGGTTGTTTTCAGAATTGCCTATTTTTTGGGCACATTATTTCGATATTTCTGGAAATATAGATCGTAAGGCATCCCACCATGAGCGTGACAACTTTGGTCGCTGTCAACGGCACGAGCATCCTGCGACGTTTGGACCGCGTGTTCGCCGCCACCACCGCTATTTTCTTTGTGCTTATTCTAGTCGTGCCGAAACAAGCAGCGGCCAGCCTCACTTTTACCTTGGATTCGATACTGTTCATTACACCGTTTCTAGCACTGTCGGTCGCGGTGGCAGCCGTATCAAAGGCCACTGGGCTAGATCAGCAGATTGCCGTGGCGTTCGAGGGTCGACCCGTCACCATGATTGTGCTGGCGGCCGTATTCGGCGCCCTCTCGCCCTTCTGTTCATGCGGAGTGATCCCGATTATCGCCGGGTTGCTGGCGGCCGGTGTGCCTTTAGCGCCGGTAATGGCCTTTTGGGTCGCATCCCCACTGATGGATCCGGAGATGTTCATCCTGATGTCCGCGGTGTTCCCCATGCCCTTCGTGCTCGCGAAGACCGTTGCCGCTGTGCTACTCGGTCTCGTTGCCGGTTTTGCGACGCATGGGTTGAGCCTGCGCGGATTGTTCGCAAACCCGCTCAAACATGCTTACAGCCGCTGTGCTCAGAGTTGCTCACCCAAGACGCGAGATCTTCAGTGGGACTTCTGGCGTTCTCGATCACGACGCGCCGCATTCTTGGCCGAAACCAGGGACACCGGCTGGTTCCTCCTTAAATGGCTAACGCTCGCATTCATTATTGAGAGCTTGATGATTGCCTATATCCCCGCCGATATGGTGTCGGCTTGGCTCGGTGGAGGCCGCTGGTGGACCGTGCCCGCGAGCGTCCTGGTGGGCGTGCCGGCCTATCTCAACGGTTATGCCGCGATTCCGACGGTGTCGTCGCTGATCGATCTCGGTATGAGTCAAGCCGGGGCACTGGCCTTCATGATCGCCGGCGGTGTCACCTCAATACCCGCAGCCATGAGTGTGTTTGCCCTGGTGCGTGCACCGATATTCCTCTGGTACCTAACGCTCGCGCTTGCCGGCTCAGTCATGGTGGGCTACGGCTACCAGGCTCTCTTGCAACTGATAGCCTGATCGCGCGCGGCAGCCATACGGCGGGCTGAGCAAGGCGGTGACTCTAGCGCTCACCGCGAGTGGTGTCCCAACGGATCGCGCTCTACCCCTCATCCCCATGATCATCGAGAGGGTGTCGTATCAGCTTCCAGAACCCTCTCGGGTCGGTGATATGCAGGGACGCCTGCTCGCCAACGTCCAACAGCGTGGGCTCGCCGGTCACCAGGACATCGGTGTTTGCCTCCAATGCTGACGCGAGGATCCACCGGTCGTGGGTATCCGACTCCGGCCATGGCGCCGGCTGCCTGGGGTCCGAAACGTGGCCGTGCTCGCGTAAAAAGGGGATAACCTGGTCCGCAACACGGGTGGGCAAACGCAGTCGTTCAATCAGAATTCGACGTAACTCGCGAAAAACCGGCTTGCCTGTTACGAACTCATGCTCCGTCAGCACCAGTCGCATCACATCTGCACAGATGCCGCGTGTCGCAAACGCCGCGACCAGCACCCCGGTGTCCAAGAACACCCTCATGACCCCTCACGAAAAACATCCTCGTCGGTGAGCCAACCTTTGATTTCGGCAAACGGCGCCGTGCGGCGTCGCAGTCCCTCAAACCGCATCAGGGCAAACTGTCGCTGCAGGGCTATCCGGATGAGCTCACTCTTCGCCTGCCCTGTCTCATTGCTGAAACGGTCGAGGAGCCGTGCCAGCCGGTCATCGATACGCAATGTGACTAACGGCATGTATTACAATGTAATACATAAATCCAATGTCTGCAAACGCCGTCACGCTTCCGTTCCGCGCACCCTCTGTTCAGGGGCGAGGCTATTCCCCTCCTCCTTGTGGGAGGGGGTCCGAGGGAGGGTCCCTGCTTGTCGGGGGAGGCGAGGAGGGGTGCGAGCGGGTTCAAGTTTTGGCCCCAACTGCCGCTGTTAGGCCCAGGCCGAGGTTGGCACAGCTGTTGCTAGCCAGTGGGACAGATGGCGGCTCTTTTGACTCCGCCGTAAGATTAGCCGCCCGCTAGCGGTCTCTGAGTTCAGGATCGAGCAATTGTCGGGCGCTAAGTTTAAGGAGACAGAAGTTGTTTATAAGTAGAGATTCGAACTGCACCATCCGATACGATACGGATATGATCGTGCTGAGCGGCGAGATGCAGACCATCCACCTGGAAGCCGACAAGATCCTGCGCCGTTTCGCCTACAGCGCGAAACCGTACGAGGTGCAAACGGCCACAGTGGATCGCATTGTCTTGGCCGTCAGACGGTAAATCGCCAAGTGTACGGGCTGCGTTGCGCAGGCTAAGCCGCAACACCCACCGCCGATCCTCAGTCGACCCTCCGCTACACTACTCACTCACCATCACTCATTCACCAAGCGCTAAGACCTAGGATCTCGGTGCAGTGCATCTCTTCCATTACGCGATTCCCCGTTTTGCTCTTTGATCGGGGTCAACATGTCAACCCGTCATACTTCCGCTGTCGCGATTGAGCGGTACTACAACCTCGCGGCATTCAGCTCTTCATTTGCCGCAGATCAGTGTAGCGTTAGTTGGAGGCTGCTTGCTTACTTAGCTATAAGTAAGGTTCTTGTCTCACATACCGTCTATGGTCCCCCACACCCATACACGGCCGACGCGCTGCTTGGGGGACCAAGGCTTCAAAAACTTAAGCATCGAGAGCACCGGTTTGCACTACACACCCCCCCGAACGTTGAACCTAGGGATAGGATTCCTTCGGCGCTACCGAGAGCGCCTCGGCAGAACGTCCACCCAACTCGGGAACGGATTGCTCATTGGTTCTGTTGGGGCAGAGTTGGTGTTGTTTCCGTTTTCTTACTAACTAGTAAGTGAATCGGGACGAAAAACGGTTGCAGCGCCCCGCCTACCGCCGTTCTCGGCTCCAGCGCCTCGCCAGTACGAATGAATGGGTAGCCACGGTCTCTAGCCGGTCGGCTGGCGGGGAGGACAATGCACCGGGGGGGGTTAGTACCCTGTCGGGGCCATAGCAAGCAACAGTGCGTGGTCAAGAAACCAGCACAAACCCCTACGTGATTCTGGTCATTTGTGAGTAGTCACTGCGCGCGATAAGCTACGCGCCGTTCTTGACACACGATAGGCGAAGTGTTTTATAATTTCTGTAATAACAGAAATTAATGTAAATTCCATGAAACTGACACCTGTAATGGAGAAATACGTGCTGCACTGGGGTGAAATGGGCAGTCGCTGGGGTGTCAATCGGACGGTGGCACAGATCCACGCCCTGCTCTACCTCTCACCAGGGCCGCTTAATGCCGAGGAGATTGCAAAGACCCTATCGGTGGCCCGTTCCAACGTCAGTACCAGTCTGAAGGAATTGCTCGCGTGGGACCTGGTGAAGGTCGTGCACATCATGGGCGATCGGCGTGACCACTTCGAGTGCGTTAAGAGCCGGTGGGATATGCTGCTACTAATCATGGACGGCCGAAAGCGCCGAGAGATCGACCCGGTATTGAAGACGTTGAGGGAATGTGTGCGTGAATGCGAGGAGGATCAAGAAACCGAACCCGAGATCAAGGCACACATGACCGAGCTATTGGAATTCCTGGAGGTGTTGACAGGCTGGTTCGAGCAGATGAAACGGATGCCGCGGCCCACAATTAAAAGGCTGATCAAGATGGGTGCGAGTATCCAACATTTTGTGCGTAGAGAAGACTAATACAGCTTTCTGTTTGTTATTTCAGTATTTACAGAAAATATCGACGGAGCGCGACCCCAATGGAAAATCTCACATTCAAAAGGGTAAGTGCTCCCTGGCTGTTTATTGGGCCGGGCTGGGGAGGGATTTCTCGCGGAGACGCAACAAGCTCGGCAACAGCAATAGGGTAAAGGCGGTACTCACAAACATCCCCCCAACGATGACCGCGGCGAGGCCACGGTAGAGTTCAGTACCGGCGCCTGGCATTAACAGCAACGGCAACATCCCGAAAATACTGGTGAGCGTACTCATCAGGATCGGCCGCAGCCGCAAACCGACGGCCTGCTCTACTGCCTCGCGCCGTGGCGTGCCCTCGCGCTCTGACGCCCGTGTCTGATGGACCAACAAAATGGCATTGTTCACCACCAGTCCCAACAGAATGATGAAACCGATCATGGTCAACAGGTCCATGGGCTGGAAGGTTACCCAACTAACCAGCCGCAGCGCCACCACACCGCCGACTGTGGCGAGTGGCAACACGAGCAGCACGAGGAGACTGTCGCGGAAGGATCGAAAGAGCGCGCTCATCAATAGATAAAGGATCACCACGGCCAGCAGAAAACTGCCACCCATGTTCTTGAGCGCGAGTTTGAGTTTGTCGGCTGTGCCGGTGTAACGGATCGCGCCGTCCTCTGGTAAAAACCGCTCTACGGCGGGGGCGACCTTTGTCTCGAGCACCTGTAGCGTCTCCTCGAGCGACACCCCTTCAGGCGGTGTCACCTGTAGTGTCACCGTACGGCGCCGGTCAAGGCGTCGAATCTGGTTGGGTCCAGCCGTGCGCACAAGCGCCATCAGCTCCCCCACAGGCAACACGCCGCCGTTTGGCGTGGCCAGCGGAATCGCGCCCAGTTCTTCCGGTGTGGACCATTGTTGAACCCGCACGATGATATCCAGGCGTTCTTCGCCGTCGAAGTAGTCGCCCACAAATAACCCGTCGCCGAGGGCTCGCGAGACCGCTGCCATAACCTCCCGGTCCCAGCCCACTTCGGCGATACGCCGCTCGATCGGCACCAATCGAAGCTCTGGCTCGGCAAGCTGCAGCCCGGGCAGGGGACGCACCGTGGCGCCGGGCAGTGCCTGCTGGATGCTGCCGTAACCGACCAAAGCTGCCCTCAGCAACGTATCCATATTACGAGCTTGCAAGTTCATGTCGACCGTGCGGCCCGCGCCAAAGCCCCCGAACAACGAGGCGCGCTTGGCAAACGCCAGGGTGTCGGGGAATCCGCGAATGACCGAGTTGATCACGGGTACCAGTTCGGTTGAGCGGCGCGGATCCTCCGCGCGCGCGCCCATAAACACGCCACGGGGGAAGGCGACGAAAAAGTAATGTTTGATCTGCGGTTGTTTTTCACCTTTTACGTAAGGCGCTATACGATCCGCGACCACCTGGCCCATTTCCTTCTCGATGTGGCCAATATTGATACCGGGGGGCGGGAGAATATAGGCGAACACCAAATTGCGGTTACCCTCGGGCAGGTAGTCGGCATTCAACGCCCAAGGCGAAACGGGCACCCACATGCCGGACGGGACCACTAGGCGCAACATAGCGGTAGGGGTCAGGAGAACGGTTGCCGCGAGGGGCACGCTAATGAGTCCACCGATCCATAGGCTACGGCGCGTCGGCGTGTCCGTGAGGCGCATGATGGCTTTCGTGCCGTTCTGCCACCAGCCTGCGTGGCGATCATGTAACCGAACCCGGCTCAACCACTGGCTCGCCGCCGTCGGAACAATCGCGAGCGCTACGAGAAGTGATGCGGTGATGGCGGCAGCAATGGTTATTGCCAGATCGGCAAACAGCTGACCCGACTCGTCTTCAAGAAATACTATTGGTAGGAAAATCGCGACGGTGGTAGCGGTTGACGCAAGCAACGCGCCCCACACCTGGGTGGCACCCTTGAGTGCCGCTTGGTCGCCGTGTTCGCCACGCTCGCGCAAGCGCACGATATTCTCGAGTACCACGATGGCCGCATCGAGCACCATGCCCACCGCGAATGCGAGCCCGGCTAAGGAGATCACGTTCAGTGTGTGCCCGCTTGCATCGAGCGCGATAAACGCCACTGCCAGGCACAAGGGTATGGCGAGCGCGACCATTAGCGTCACGCGAAACCGGCGCAGGAACCACCATAACACCCCCACCGCCAACACAATGCCCAGCGTCAGGTTATTGCGCAGCATCTCGATGGAACGGTGAATATAGATGGTCTCGTTGTAGACCTGCTCGATGGACAGACCGGCGCGGGCCAGCGGGCCCTCGTCCAGCTCGACAACCGCCTGCTGCAATCCCGCCATCACCTCCAACACATTGACGCCGACCTCACGGTGCGCGTTGACGGCCATCGCCGGCGTGCCCTTAGTAATGACAAAGCTACTTCGGTCCGCCATGCGGACATCGATCTCTGCGATATCACGCAACAGCACCGGTCTCCCGTCACGCCATTCGAGCACCAGGTCGCCCATGGTCTCGGGGCGAAACGCGCCGGTGTAACGCACGGTGTAACGGCGCTTTCCGACATCGGCCGTGCCAGCCGAGACATCCTCATGCCCGCCCGCGAGTCGGGCCGCAGCCGGAAACTGAACCCCGAGGCTAGCCGCTTGGTACGGATCAAAGGTGACACGTACCTCTCGTTCGCGACCGCCACGCACTTCTGACAGCGCCACACCCGGGACACGCTCAAAACGGGTCTGGACGACCTCCTCGATATACTCCTTATAGCTTTGGATATCGCGCGAGTTGCCGGGCAGGGGCTTAATGATGAACCAGGCGATCGGGCGGCTTCGGCCGCCCACAGTACTGAGCACGGGCTCGTCCGTGTCTTCGGGGTAACGCGCGACCCGGTTCAAACGATTGAGCACTTCCACCAGTGCGCGTTGCAGATCAAAGCCGACGATGAACTTAATGCTGATCCGGCCTTGGCCGCGTCGCGCGTCGGAGAGCATCTCGGTCATACCTGGGAGACCGCGCAGCACCTTCTCCTGGGGTTCTATGATCTCGGCCTCGACCTCTTCCGGTGCGGCCGCGCGCCATGCGGTGGTAATGGTTATCGCCGGCTGTTTGACCTCGGGCGTGAGTTGAACCGGCAGCCTATTCAGACTGATCGAACCAAACAGCACAACCAGCAGGACAGCTACCACTGCCGCCACGGGATTGCCGAGTGCAAGCCGTGTTAATGTCACTGCTCAGTGATGGTGGCGAGAATCGTCACTTTCTGCCCCGGGCGCAGGCGCTCACCGCCGCGTATCACTACCCGGTCACCAGCGCGGACGCCGTTGCGGACTTCGATAAACTCGCCTGCAGCGATTCCTGTGACGACCGACACGCGTTCGGCGGTATCGTCCTCAAGAATCCGAAACACACTCGTTCCGTCTCGTCTAAGCACCAGCGCATCGCGCGGCACGGCTGTGACCTTGCGCGGCGCCGCTGTCGGAACCGCGACCCTCAGGCTCTGGCCAGCCGGCCAGCGAGCCTCGATGGGGGTTAAGCGCAGTTCGTAAAGTCGCGAGCGGTCATCACCTACCGGCACGATGGTCCGCACTTGGCCCGTTCCCCCGTCCGGACTGGCGTTAAGCTTGAGCGTCGTACCGATTTTTATGAACGCGAGTGTGCTGGCCGGCACGCGGGTTTGCACTTCTAGTGACCGGGCATTCACCAGGCGCACTATCACGTTGCCGCTCTCGGCCCACTCCCCGGCCTGCATAAGCCGCTCGGTGACCACGCCTGTGAAAGGCGCGCGAATCTTGGTGCGCTCCAGGCGTTCTTTGGCAACCGCTACCCGTGCGTGCGCTACCGCAAGCTCACCCTCTGCCACGTCTCGATTCGAGATCGCCTGATCGAGGTTGCTTGGCGTAATGACTTTGCGTTCGAGCAACGGTTCCAGACGCTTTACTTCCTGTGTGTGAAACCTGAGTCGAGCCTCCTCACGCACCACCGTGGCCTCGATCTCCGCTAAGCCTTCCCGTATCAGGGTGTCGTCCAGACGGGCTACCAGAGCGCCTTTGTTCACCGATGCACCGACTTCCGCCACCCACATCAGGCGACCGTTTACCTCGGCCGCGAGGCGGGCGTCGTCGCGGCTGATCACCGTGCCTGGAAACAAGGTAACGGGCGCAAGCAAGCGTTCCTCTGCCTTGGCCACTACGACCGGGACAGGTGGCTGTTCCTGGGCTGCTGCGCCAATAGTCACGGCGATATCGAGTGCAACCGAGTAACAGACACCTCTGATAAAGCGTGTTGACAAACTGGACAAACGAATACCCCGATACAAGATACTGCCGACAAAGTACCGCGAATACTGCTTACAGAAAAGGCCAACCTTTTAGAAGTCGCCGATAGCCCGGAATAAGGTCACCCGCCATGCGGTACAGACTCACCCGGCAAATTTTTGACCGAGAAAACGATCGCTAATTCCTCTGAAAGATCTCGGTGCAAGGCTCATGTTGGTTCGCAAAGCCTGGCAGAGGACAGTCAAAATCTATTTTTTGTGTTAACAGAAACCGCCAATCCCGCCTCCAACGTAGAATAACGCGGCGTTACACCCAATTCCTCTCGCATCCTGCGGTTGTCCACGCGTCTGGATTCACCGAGATATGACAACATTTCCGAGGTCAAGGCCTGTTTGGCTTGTTCCATGCTCACCTGCGGCGGACGCTCGACACCAAGGGCATCGGCCACACGGTGGAAAAAATCGGTCATGGTAGACGGATGCCCGTCGCTGGTGTTGTAGACAGCTCCGGGGCGGACAGGATGAAAGCTGGCACTCGTGCGTTTACTCATTCGCGTCGGGCGGCCCCGGATTGTCCGTCTTTATACCTCGCACGGAAGAACGCGACGGTCGCTTCCGACTTCGACTCTTCTGCGAGACCGGTAAGCCCTTTTGCGGCGCAGGCCAGTTCCGAACATGGATATCGCGCTGTGGAAACGGGATCTCGACGCCGTGCTTGCGAAACGCCTTATCGATAGCAAAGTTGAGATCGCTTACTACCTGTAAGCGATAGTCAATCTCATCGATGTGGCAGCGCAGTTCGAAATCAAGCGAGCTGTCCCCGAAGCCCAGAAAAAGAACATTCGGCTCCGGCGCGCTCCCGTCGGTGATGACCCGCGGGTGTTGACGGACCACTCCGAGTAGTAGGTCTCTGACCTTTTCGGTATCACTGCCGTAGGCCACGCCAACGGACACTTTCACACGTCCTCTTGCTTCGTAAAGCATCCAGTTGGTGACCTGATTTGAAATCAGATCCGAGTTTGGGACGATGACATCCGCGCGATCGAAGGTCTGGATCTGGGTAGACCGCATCCCAATATGCTTGACATAGCCTGCTGTGCTGCCCACTACAACCCAGTCACCGGTCTTGATCGGCCGCTCAAACAGCAAGATCAGACCGGAGACGAAGTTGTTGACGATAGTTTGCAGCCCGAAGCCAATACCGACCGACAGCGCACCGGCGATGATCGCCAGATTAGTGAACTCAAAACCCGCCACTGCGAGCGCCACGACAATGGCGATTACGACACCGACATAACCGGCGATCTTGAAGGTTGCTTCCCGGGCACCCCGCTCCATCCGCGTTTTGCCAATCCAACGGCGTTTCAGGCGGCTGCGAATCCAGCCACTGAAGGCCAACAAGAAGGTCATGACAACCACCGCAAGCACAATGCGCGCCGGGT
This sequence comes from Acidiferrobacterales bacterium, assembly GCA_046760105.1. Lineage (GTDB taxonomy): Bacteria > Pseudomonadota > Gammaproteobacteria > Acidiferrobacterales > SPGG2 > JBHIDJ01. The sequence continues at coordinate 42,686 of JBHIDJ010000009.1, forward strand.
TGACATGCAGCGAACCGACGGTAAAGCCGTCCGCTACGTAAGAATAGAGCCGCTGAAAGGTTGCTTGCGGCAACCCCCAAATGCGGAGGAGCGCCAAGGCGAATGCGGCCCATAGAAAAGTGGCCGTGATCACACGCATCGACACCAAGCCCGGAAAGTGGTCACCCGCCTTCAACGCCAGTGTCTGCCGCAAACGGCGGTGCCAGGAATGATGCCCCTTGTCCAAACCATCAAAAAGTTCGCGGAACAACCGACGAGCAAGCATTAGAACCCCAAGCGCAATCAAGCTACCGACAACGTCACGCAACCCCCAGACGGAAAGATTGCGATAGCCCAGCAGTTCGGCCAGCAGTGCGGTCAAAAGCACAAGCAAAAGACCGGCTCGTAGCCACAGCGTTTTAGCCAGGCCGGGTATACGCCCGAGCAACCATAGCGCCCACGTGAGGTTCACGAAGAAAACAACGGCGAACACGCTTCGAGCCAGCAGTAAAGCCGGTTCGGGTAGCCTTTGAGCCAACAGCGTGGCAAACAACAGGTAGCCGAGGAAAACGAGCAATAGAAAAACCTTCAGGCGTGTTGCCAATGCCGTGCCGATGTTTTTCGGCACCGGCAAAAACGGTTCCGCTGGTGCGAAGGGCGACAGGAACAGGTGGATTGTCGTGGCCGCGAGGAAGTACGGCGGCAGGCCATAGGCGATGAGTCTGCCGAAAGGAATGGGATCCATCTGCCGGGTGGCGACGAAAAAGAACACGGCGGCCGCCAAGCTGAACAGCAGGTGCGGTGCATAGTGCGCAAACGCCGTCACAACGGATTGGCCCAGATAGCTTGAAAGATTCTTATGCCAGCGATGACGCAGGGTCCAGTCATGTAGCTGATGTCGCAGAAGGCCGCCTATTGCTAGCGCAACAACAAGGACGAGAGCAAGAATGCTCAGCGCTGGGGCTGAAAGCCTTCTTAGAACACTATGCTGCTGCACAAACGATCGACTTTCGCTCACCCACGCAGCAGGCCGAAGTCTTTCATCCTTGAGTAGGGCGAAAAACGTGGGACCACGGGCAAACAGTCGCTGCGCCAAGAGTTGCTCCTGCAGTTTGATGATCTGGGGTCGCATTCTTTCGATGCGCAGAAGTAGCACGCGGCAGCGATTGAGGCGGTTCTCCTGTTCGGTCTTCTCCTTGTTCAACGCCTCGCGTTTTTTGGTAACCTCGGCTGGCTCTTCGGCAGCCGGCACACCGAGGCTGACCAGATCTTTATTAATCTTCTCCAGCGCTCTCTCACCGGTCGGCACGCACTGGCGCCCGACGTCCTTTATCGACCTGACGAGCTTTAGCCATTCGACCAGCGCATATTCGTCGTACCCGCCAGCCGGGGTGAGGGGCACGCGTTCAAGGGCGCGCTCGATCCGATCAAGCTCCTTGGCAAGCGGTCCCAGCTCTATTTCCTTACTCTCTAGCTGCGCCCACAGCGGTGCACCGTAGAGAAGGACGAGCCCTAGCAGGACAACGTAGCCGATCCGTCGCAAACGCACGATGTGTTTCAATGGATTTAGTGGCAACGACTGTTTCAAGCGCACTGTTGCGATTTCCAAGGCCCTTACCGACAACCGGTCTTAGGGACCGCGCTAGGGTAGTAGAAAGCGGGTGGTACCTACAAGGGAAAAACAAACACGCGGTCGATATCGAGCATTATGCAGCCACACGACACGGATACAACAACAAAACAGGTCACGCCTGTGGCCCCCACCTGCTTGGATCTTGTATCTTCTCGCTTGTACCTGACCCTTGGGTCCTGGTCCTGCTATGGCGTGGTGGGGGAAAATCATTGGTGGCGCTTTTGGCTTCATGCTCGGCGGGCCACTGGGCGCCGCGCTCGGCGCCGCACTGGGTCATCAGGTTGACGCCGCCTTAGGTGACCGCCCCGGCGTACGTTACCGCATCGGCGACCAGGAGAGGGTGCAGGCTGCTTTTTTCACCGCCACCTTTTCCATCATGGGTCACGTTGCCAAGGCAGATGGGCGCGTATCCGAGCACGAGATCTCCATGGCCGAAGCCGTCATGACACAGATGGGGCTTTCGCCGGATCAGCGCACGGCAGCGATTAACCTCTTTAATGAAGGCAAGCAACCCGACTTTCCCTTAAACGATGTGCTCGATCAGTTTCGGCGTGAATGTCACCACCGCCACACCTTGATGCAAATGTTCCTCGAGATCCAACTGCAAGCTGCGTTTGCCGACCGGCGACTAGAGCCCGACGAGAGTAGAGTTGTGCTTCATATCTTTGAGCGCCTCGGCTTTTCGCGCCAGGAGTTCGAGTATCTGATCGGCACGATCCGCGGTGCGCAGCATTATCACGACTATTACGCGGGCGCCGAGCGGGCGGCACCGAAACCTTCGCTAGCCGATGCGTATGCGGTGCTCGGTGTACCGCACGAGGCGAACGACGACGAAATCAAAAAGGCCTACCGGCGGCTCATGAGTCAACATCACCCCGATAAGCTCGTGGCTAAGGGGCTTCCTGAAGAGATGATGGCATTGGCCAAGGAAAAGGTGCAGGAGATCAACCGCGCCTACGATCAGATCCGTGAGACACGGCGCCGACTTCATTGAGGCGAGACCTCTGTCTGGCCGTCCGGGTGACGATACGCGATGTCTGTCATCGCGATCTAGTTCTTACTTCGCAGATTAACTATAGATCACGAATCGAGGTTTGCCCGGGGTGAAGCATATTCCCGGTGTGCGTATCACTGACACCTACGATGAGAAGTCAAAAATTTCGAAGAGCTTTGTTGCGTAAGCTTAGTCTGAGTCAAACGTGATGACGCTGCGGGCTATTTCACCACGCTTCATTTCCTCAAAGGCCTCGTTTATCTGCTCGAGTTCTATGCGGCGCGAGATCATGTCATCCAGTTTGAGCTTGCCATCGAGATAGAATTCGACGAAGCGCGGCATGTCTACACGAAAGTGATTGGAGCCCATGTTGCACCCCTGCAGCCGCTTATCCTTCAAGAGGTCGGCAGCGTCGACTTCGATGGTTTGGCCTTCGGGCACCATGCCGATGATAGTGGCCACACCCGAAGTGCGCAGCATGCGAAACGCCTGTTCCGAGGTTTGCTTGAGCCCCAGTGCCTCGAACGCGTATTCGACACCACCATTGGTCAATTCCCTGACCGCTTCCACCGGATCGCAATCCGCGGCGTTAACGGCGTCGGTGGCGCCGAAATGTTTGGCAAGCTCGAGTTTGGGTGCCTTCACATCAACTGCAATGATGCGACCGGCACCGGCGATGGCGGCACCATTGATGGCGGATAGTCCCACGCCGCCGCAGCCGATGATGGCCACCGTACTGCCCACTTGCACGTCGGCGGTGTGAATGACGGCACCGAAGCCTGTGGTCACGCCGCAGCCGATTAAGGCGGCGCGATCTAGCGGCATATCGTCACGAATCTTGACCAGCGCATGCTCATGGATAAGCATCTGCTCGGCAAACGACGAGAGGTTATAGAATTGATGCATCTCCTTGCCGTCCTGAGTAAGGCGCGGGGGCTCATTCGCGCCCCGGCCTGTCTCGGGATTCTCACAACTGAACGGTCGCCCGGTGGTGCAAAACTCGCAATGACCGCAAAACACCGACATGCACGTGATTACATGATCGCCGGGCGACACATAACGAACCTCCGAGCCTACCTTTTCAACCACGCCTGCCGATTCGTGCCCGAGGACGACGGGCATCGGCGCTGAGTACAGACCCTCGATGAAGTGCAAATCACTATGACACACACCCATCGCGGCGGTGCGGATAAGCACTTCGTGCGAACGGGGATTGGCGATTTGTACTTCTTCTATGGTGAGCGGCCTACCGACACCACGTAGTACAGCGGCCTTCATGTTTTGCCCCTCGGCTTGTGTTAACCACGTTTTAGCCTGTCAACAGCACCTCAGGCAAGGCCCAGCGCTGCCTTTTTCTGCGTACTCCAGGCCTGGATAATGCGGTCAGCGATCATCGCGATCAGCGCCATCCCGAGGCCGGCGATCACGCCCAGGCCGAAGTCTGCGTCTGTAAGCGCGATGTACACGGATTGCCCTAGCCCCTTGGTACCGACCAGCGCCGCGATAACAAGCATTGCCAGAGCAAACATGATCGTCTGGTTGAGCCCCAGCATGATCTCGGGCATCGCGAACGGCAGTTTGACTTGCCAGAGTATCTGCCTGCGCGTACACCCCATCGATTGCGCCGCCTCTATGATATCGGGCGGCACGTGTCTGAGGCCGTGTTCGGTATAGCGGATAGACGGCACGATAGCGTAGGCGATGATGGCGAGAAATGCCGTAAACTCCCCAACCTGAAAAAACATCAATACCGGGATAAGAAAGACAAACAGCGGCATGGTCTGCAGCGTGTCATTGATAGGCCTGAGAAATGCCGACACGCGGTCGTTATTCGATGCCCACATACCCAGCAATCCGCCAGCGACGAACGAGGTGAGCACTGCCGCGCCGCACAGGTAGACGGAGCGCATCGCCTGAGGCCATACACCCGTGAACAGCATGAACAGAAGGCCCCCGAGGCTGAACAGCGCGATGCGCCAACCGCCGACCTGCCATGCGACCACCGTCACAATCAGAATAAAGACCGGCCACGGGGTGCCGGCGGTCCCAAAGTAGAACATGCCGCCGGTAAGCACAACGCCGACGCCGGCGCGCCAGCTCCAGACCCGGCCTGCCACAATGGCAAGGACCGCTATGAGGGCCGCATAGCCTAGAATGATCGGCCGCGTCAGGTCAAAGCCCCATGAAAACGGGGTCACGGCAGACTCCAGTCCGATCCTCAGCGGCAGGAGGAAGTAGAACAGCACCGTCTTTTTGATCGCGTCGGTGACATGCGAGTAATTCGCGGTGACGTAAGTGAGTGCATCATTGATGGGCTCGGCCGGATAGAAAACCCATTGTTCGGGATAGGTGCGCAGACCGGGCATGATCTCCGCCAGCCCGACGAACAAAACGACCGCCATCAGGGCAAACCCCAAGTGGCGGTAGCGGTACCAGATGGACCCACTGGTCGCGCGTAATAAACGTTGTCGGTCTGTAAAGCCGCGGGTAATGCGATCCATTACCATAGCGATAAGGGCGATAACCACCCCCGCCAGCAGGGCCTGTCCAAACTGCGCCCGGCGCATGGTACTCAGCACTTCCCATCCGATATCGGCCGAACTGCCGATGATGGCGGCAATGATTACCATGCTAAGCGCGGCCATGGTGGTCTGATTGACCCCGATCATGATAGTGGGCAACGCGGTTGGGATCTGCACCCACCACAAGAGCTGACGTTTGGTGGCCCCCGACATCTGGCCTGATTCGACAATGTCGGTGGGAACCCGCCGTAGCCCCAAAATTACGTTGCGCACCATCGGCGGACTGGCATAGATGGCGCTGGCGATCAGGCCGATCACGAGGCCGAAACCAAACAGCAGCAGGATCGGGATGAGGTATGCAAAAGTGGGCACCGTCTGCATCAGGTCGAGCGTCGGCTGTACGATGCGGTCTACTCGCCGCGATTTGAATGCCCAGACTCCGAGAATAAGGCCGAGACCCACTGCCATCGGCACCGACACAAAAACCAGCACCAGCGTGTTCATGCTCTCGTCCCAGTAGCCGACGATTACCATGTAGAGGAGAGCGGCGCCGGTAAAGGTGGCGAGCCGCCAGCCGCTGGCGACGAAGGCGAGCGTTGAGAATGCCGCTATCGTGGCCGGCCAAGGCAACCAGTGCAGCAGGCCCTGTACCCATGTCATCGGCCAGGTAAGTAACCAAGTAATCGCCTGGAACAGCCAGCGGAAGTTGTCCACGAACCACCCCATGAAGGTGTTTAGCCATTGGTAAAGGGGGATGGTGTGACTCCCGGGATACTCGGCTAACCAGGGCAGCTCGTGGCGGAACACGAAACACAACACAACCAAAACCGCGACCGCGATCCACCCGGTCAGTTGCGGGTCGAGCTGGCGTCGGGGTTTTTGCGATGCACCGGCGCCTGCCAGATCAGCTGCCGTCACGGATTCTCTTCGGCGCTGCTGGCTAGCGCTTTTACAACGCCTTGTGGGGTCACCCGCCCTAATAGACGGCCGCTATCGTCGGCAACGGCGATACCCTGCTCGTGTCCCGCAAAACAGGGCAGGAGGTCTTCGAGTGACATGGTGGACGGCACGGCATTCGAAGGGGCAGCCCCGTCGTTTACGACCGGTTCCACGATGTCGCCTACGGTAATGACCTTGACCCGGGGCACGTCACGGGTGAACTCGGCGACATACTCGCTCCCCGGGTGCATAACGACCTCGGCCGGCGTGCCGATCTGGACCACCCAGCCGTCTTTCATGATCGCGATGCGATCGGCGAGCCGCAACGCTTCCAGAAAATCGTGGGTAATAAACACGATCGTCTTACGCAGTAACCGCTGTAAACGCAGAAACTCATCCTGCATCTGCCGTCTGATAAGCGGGTCAAGCGCGCTGAAGGGCTCATCCAGAAACCAGATTTCCGGTTCGACCGCCAGGCTGCGCGCGATTCCCACCCGCTGCTGCTGGCCGCCCGACAGTTCCCGCGGGAAACTGTCTTCGCGGCCCTCAAGACCGACCAGCTTGATCACCTTGGCGGCCCGCTTTTCGCGTTCGGCGCGGGGGATTCCCTGGACCTTGAGGGGAAAGGCCACGTTCTCCAGTACTGTCTGGTGTGGCAGGAGGCCGAAGTTCTGGAACACCATGCCCATTTTGTGGCGGCGCATCTCGATCAATTCACGCTCCGACACCGTGAGCAGGTCTTCCCCGTCCAGCAAAACCTCACCGGCGGTGGGCTCCACCAGGCGCGACAGGCACCGCACCATGGTTGACTTGCCGGAACCGGAAAGCCCCATGATGACGAATATCTCGCCCAGACGGGCGTCGAAGCTGACGTTGCAGGCTGCCGCGATGTGACCCGACGACACAATGCGATCCATCAGTGCGGCCGCGTCATCGACGGCGCCATTTCCCGCCGTGAAAAACTGCGCCGGATCGTATCCGTATACCTTCCAGATATTGCGACAGGAGATCTTGGGCTCTCCCGCTTCAGCTCCTGGTGGTTCGGACAGAGAATCGAGGGCGTCGGTCACTGAATGGATGTGTAGCGATTAGTCGTTGGAGAGTCGCACCTGACGATGACGCTACCAGCGTCCTGTGACGCGAAATGACAGTGAACAGGGGCCGAGGACACCCCCGGCCCCGTGGTACCACATCTACATCTTGGCGGCCTCGACCCAGGGCTTCCAGCGTGCTTCGTTCTTGTTGATCCATTCGTTAACCACGGCCGTGATATCCTTTCCTTCCTGGTCGATGGCATTCATCATTGGTATCTGGTCCGCGTTGCGCAGCTTATAGGCCTTAAGAAACTTGTAGGCGGCCGGCCATTTGTCCTGCATGCCCTTCCACGCCATCTTCTTGATGTAGCCGCGCTCCCAGTCGCAGTCATAGGTGTCGTTTGGGTTGATACCGACTTTCGCATCGTCGTAGCAGCCCGCTTGGTATGGCGGCAGCTTCACCACCTTGAGATCGACCACGGCATGCAACCAATGCGGCTCCCAGAACTGGACGACCAGCGGGGCCTTGCGCGCCGCGGCGCCCTTGATCTCGGCGACCAGTGCGCCTTCGCTTCCGGCCGGCACCGAGGTATAAGGCAGCCCCAGCGCTTTAATGCGCTTGACGTTGCTGGTGCCCCAGTCGGCGGGATAATCAAGGAACCGGCCCTTTGGAAAGGTCTCGGCGCTCCCCAACACCTTCGCGCAATCTTTCAACGCCTTCCAGTCGGGAAGACCCGGACACTTCTCCTTGGCATATGAGTTGTAGAACCACGTCTCCACCGGCACGAGCCCGAGGTCGCCGAGCTCTTCGACCTTCCCGGAAGCCATCGCTTTTGCATAGTGTTCGCCGATGTTTGAGCTCCAGAGTTCAAGCGTGGCCGTGACCTCGTTATCCCGGATTGCCACCAACTGCGGATAATACCCCGCTGACACGTACTCGACGTTGTAACCCATCTTCTTGAGTAACTCGCCCGCGATGCGAGTCGTAATATGCTGGCCAGTCCATTCGTTGATCGCCAGCTTGATCGGCTCACCGGATTCTGGCACGCTGCCGGCGCCTGCAGGTGGCGCGATGCCGAACGCCGCGAGAAGCACCAACCCGACCAGTCCCAAGGTGATTTTCTTTAGCATGCGATACATGACAATCTCCTCCGCGCAATCCGCTAATTATAATGTGTGGTTAAAGTCGCTACCGGGGCTTTGCGGCCCCGCGTGGGCTTGTTGCGAAGGGGCCCAAGGCCGCCGTTGACCCCCCCGCGAAGAAATATAGACACGCTCGCGGAACGATCTACCCCGCCAGAATTGGATAATATCATCCTCCTCCAGTGCCCGCACTCGGTTTCCAGACCCAGCTCGCCCGTCCACGCTGTGCGCGAGACCGGAACGCACTGTTCACCCATAACGGCCGTTGAGCCAAAAATTTGGCGTGCGCCGCCTTGTATATTCCGCCCTTCCAGGAGTGGAGGCGAGCCACGGGAACATGCAGCACAAAAGACCTGTTAGGATCCGTCCATCATGTGACGCGCCTGTTTGCTGGTCAGGCCGTGGCTGGGTTGGGTTTGGGCAGCCGTTGCATTACTTCTATTACACCTGCGCTAACGATTAGGATGGTCCCTATGAGCTCGCGCCTACCAAACGGCTCGTCTGTCAGCAACGCGGCAGAGATAACGCCGACGACAACTTCGCCCATAAGTAGTAATCCAACCCGGCCAGGACTAAGTCGGCTCGTTGCCCAAAGTAAGACCAACATGGAAGGAACGAGATAGGCAACCACCAACAAAAATAGCCATGGTGTCGCTGCCACCAATGACTCGGAGCTTGGTGTTGCAACGTCAATCGGTATTAACACCACCACCAACGTAACCAACAACCCACCAGCGAAGAACGCGCTCGTTGATTCCCATGCGCTCGCGGTTTCACTGCGGTAAACACGCAAAGAGCCGTAGGCCCAGCCGATTCCAGAGAGTAGGGCCATCCAGTCACCGATGTTGCGCGGCAGGGGCAGCCCCCGATCGAAGCCAAGGATCACGAATAGGCCAGCGATACCTAATATAAGAGCCAGCAAGCGTCCACGCGTAATTCTTTCACCAAGCATGATGCGACCGAGCAACGTACTCCACACAGGGGTGAGATAAAACAAAAGAATCGTATAAACGACTTCGGTTAATACGAGCGCGGTTGCATAAAGCGAAAATGCAGCGCCAATGATCATCCCAGTTACTAGTAAACTGGTGCCACCCGCGACTAGCCTGCGCCGGCGCGCGATGATCACAGGAAACAGCAGCACCATTGCGGTTGCGAATACAGCGAGGCTGGCCCATGCACCAGTGAGTCCGATCTCGTCTAGCAGCCGCATCGGTAGCCAGAATACGCCCCACGACACG
>JBHIDJ010000010.1:0-49678 GCA_046760105.1 Acidiferrobacterales bacterium
GAACCCGACGATAGACTTAGCCCGAGCGCCAGAACATATGGATAACTTCGGCGGGGGTTCTTCTTGCTGAAGCTTCCATGGCTCCTCCTAGCGACGCCACGTCTGTGCATCACTGGAATACCTTTCCACATGGTTTGTGCCGGCCTCCAACCAGACAAACCACCGTTTCCGTGGCATCCAAGCTCACCTGGAGCACACCTTTGTGCTCATCATCGGTTTCGCGCGTCATGCGTAGCGCGATCAGAAATACACCGGCCTGAACCGGATCGACTTTGCCCTCGAGGATATATCCATTGCGACGCGCGGAGCGATCTCGACCATGTCACGCTGTTTAGTCACTGTGGCCGACTTTCATGCCGCGATCCGATCGCGCAGCATTCGTTTAAGCTCTTTTGATTCTGCGAAGATATGCGTTTCCTTGCGCGAATACAGCGTCTCTCCGTCGACGCGGATCTCGAAAACTCCGCTGCTGCCCGGGATCAAAACCACTTTACCGACTCGGTCTTGAAAAGCGGTGAGCAACTCATGCGCCACCCATGCGGCGCGCAAGAGGAACTTGCACTGCGTGCAGTACTCGATCTCAATTCCGGGCTTCTCCAACATACAGCGCCTTTAAGTTATCCCCCCTCCCCTATGTGGGAGGGGGTTAGGGGGAGGGGGCGAAACGCACGCAGTGGACCGGCGGCAGGTGGGTCGAGACGCCAAGCCAGTGATCGCCACCGTCTTCGCTTACCCAAAGAGATCCGGTCGTAGATCCGAAGGCTAGGCGATCGCCACTTTCATCCACGTTCAAGCCATGCCGATACACCAAGTCATAGGCATGTTCGTGCGGCAAGCCTTTTTGTAGCACGTCGAAGCGCTTACCGCCATCGTGGGTCCGGACCACGACAACCTTGCCGTCGACGGGAATGCGCTTTTCATCCTTGATAGCGGGAATGAACCACGCGGTATCCGGGTCGGCAGGATGTACCGCTACCGCAAAACCAAATATGGACGGTGGCACATTGCTTATCTCCTGCCAGGAACCGCAGCCATCCGTACTGCGGTAGACGCCACTGTGGTGCTGACACCAAAAGACGTCAGGCTTTGATGGGCATTGCACGACCCGGTGCGGGTCCTGAACGTTCGGGTCTTGAGCAGCTTCGGGGGGCATGTACGCTGCGCGCATCCCCTTGCCGCCGAGCTGCCAGGTTTCACCGCTGTCGTTGGTGAGCCAAACGCCACCGCACGAGATGCCGATGGTTACCCGTCGAACGTCGCGTGGGTCCACGCAAATGGAGTGAATACCGGGATAGTCGGCACCACCACCAAACCACTGCTTGCGTTCCTCGCGGTTCCAAAGCGCCTCGATAAACTCCCAGGAAGAACCACCATCGTCTGAACGGAACAATCCACCGGGAATCGTGCCACACCATAGGCGACCCGACTCGGTAGACCCACCTGCCTCCAGCGACCAGATCCGTTGCAGACTCCAAGGGATCGGTGTTTTTCGCATCGGATCGAGATCTTCGATGCCTTCCGGCTTAGGTGGATAGCTTGGCACCGCGCACTGCTCCCACGTTTGTCCCTGATCACGCGAGCGATGCAGCTTTGCACCGAAATGGCCATGCTCCAGCGCTGCATAGAGAACTCCGTCACGTCTATCGGGAAAAACGGTAGAAACATTGTCTCCAAGAAAGGATGCGTGTGAGATTGACCAATCGTTCGCTCCTCTACGATCCACGATAAACAAGCCTTTACGGGTGGCGACACAAATGCGATCACTCATCGTCAGCTCCTGTTAAAGGACTAGCCCCCAGACAACGCTTGCATCACATAAACTTCACTCCCCGCCGGGACCGGGTCGCCGAGGGTTTTGGTGTCGCAGATCTGCAAACCGTTGACAAAAATTACCATATGCCTGCGCACGCCACCCTGGTCGTCGAGCACATAACTGCGCATGCGCGGACTTTTCTTGAACACCTGCTCAAGAACCTCCCGCACCGTGTTACCCCCCACCTCCATTGGCGGGCATGCCACATGGCGCTGGATATTATCAGTAAACGTCACCCGTACATGCATTTCGCCGGTCTCTGCTATGCCATGGACTAATCAGTCCTTGTGGCTGTTCGGCGAAGATTCGCCAATCTTCTTCTTGCAACTTCAATAATTTTCTCTAACTCTGCTAGCTCAAAATGCCAGGGTTCTCCGTCTTTTCTAGGGTATAGATTAATTTCCAAGGCATTAAGGCCTTTGTCTTGATTAATCAGCGCTATGAGCTGGTCTTCAAAATAAATTTCTACGATCAAATCTTCATAGTTTTGATCACTGCAAACAGTAGCCTGAAAAGCAGGATTCATTCTGGGGCAACCTGTTACGGTTCTCACAAACCTCTAAAGCTCCCGTGGGCGTTGTAACACACGCCTCGTCCACCAGGAGCTACGACGTCGACGCCCACGCACCCGGACGTCGTAGCCAAAAGCAATCAGTCCGGACACTTGGGTGGTCTGCAGGCCACCGGGTAAGCGGCGTTGGTACTCGCTGGCGTCGGCGGGGCTCATCGATACCGGCGCTACCGACGAGGATACTACAACAAGCAACGTGAGGCGCAGCCACTGCATGGGCATCACCTCTGCCCTCTTTAGGGTCGAGTCGCCACGTCGTTATCTCATCTACGTAGCAGTTCTTTGCCTTCCATGTTAATAGAGTCTTTCCCTGTAACGGCTGTCAACGACGGAGTCTACCCGCTCCCTCACCCGGACCGTAGGGTAAAGCTGTGTAAGATTTCACATGGAATATGTGAGATATTCACGCTCTCGGAGCAAAAAAGATCGCACGCACACGCGCCTCTTCGCCTTGTTGGGATGATGCCCGGGTGTGCGAGCGATACAACTCGTTAACGATGTTGGATTATTACATCAGCAGGCGCATGATCGCCCCCGCCGTCTGTTGCCATACCGATATACGGTTGGTCTTAGCGGACAGAGGCATATAAGCCCCCTCATCCTGCGAGGTCATTCGACCCACTCAAAGGTCCGGTGTACGGCTTTCAGCCACTGACTATACTGGGCGTCACGCTGCGCCGCAGGCATTTTCGGTTGCCACTGCTTGTCGATTCGCCAATGGGCGCGAAGGTCCTCCATGCACTCCCAGTACCCTACCGCCAAACCCGCTGCATAAGCGGCACCCAGTGACGTCGTTTCCGATACCATCGGTCGAACGGTAGGCATCCCAAGTATGTCAGATTGAAATTGCATAAGGAGGTCATTAGCGACCATGCCACCATCGACTTTGAGCGCCTTGATTTCTCTTCTGGCGTCCTTTTGCATGGCCTCAGCGATCTCACGCGTCTGGTAGGCGGTCGCTTCCAACGTGGCGCGCGCAAAATGGCCCTTGTTGACGAAGCGAGTAAGGCCAACGATGACACCGCGCGCGTCATCCCTCCAGTAGGGTGCGTAAAGACCGGAAAATGCGGGCACGAAATAGATGCCACCATTGTCCTGCACAGAAGCCGCCAGGGTCTCCACATCCCGGGACTCTCGAATAATACCCAAGTTGTCCCTGAGCCACTGAACCAACGCGCCGGTAATCGCGATGGATCCTTCGAGCGCATAGACGCTACTCTCCTGCCCAATCCGATAGCCGATCGTCGTTATCAGCCCGTGCTCAGAATGCACTGGGGCCGTGCCCGTATTCATTAATAGAAAGCAACCGGTACCGTAGGTATTCTTCGCGTCGCCGGGCATGAAACAGGTCTGTCCAACAAGGGCCGCTTGTTGATCGCCGAGATCACCGGCGACCGAGATGCCGGCGAGGGTGCCCGTTGCCTGACCATAGATTTCGCTCGAGGATTTGATCTGCGGGAGCATGGCGCGGGGTATATCCATAACCTCGAGTAACTCAGGGTCCCAGTCGAGCGTCTCCAAATTCATTAACATGGTACGGCTTGCATTGGTCACGTCCGTGACATGGACGCCACCCGGAGGCCCGCCGGTGAGGTTCCAGATTAGCCAAGTGTCGATGGTCCCGCACAGCAATTCTCCTTTTTCCGCACGCGCCCGGGCACCGTCGACATTATCGAGAATCCATTTAACCTTCGGCGCGGAAAAATACGTCGCTAGGGGCAAACCGGTCGTGCGCCGGAAACGGTCCTGCCCACCCTCCTGGGCAAGCTCGCGGCAGATGTCGGCGGTGCGTGTGTCCTGCCAGACGATGGCATTTTGGAGGGGCTTGCCGGTTGCGCGCTCCCAAACAACGCTGGTCTCCCGCTGATTAGTGATACCAAGCGTGGCGATATCAGCCGGCTTGATCTTGGCGTTTGCTAACGCGGCCGCAACCACCTCTTGCGTGCGTTTCCAAATCTCGAGTGGGTCATGCTCGACCCAACCAGGTTTCGGATATATTTGCTCGTGCTCTTTGTGTGCGACTGCGACCGGCGTGGCGGTATGGTCAAACACCATGAACCGCGTGCTCGTCGTTCCCTGATCGATCGCCCCCACGTATTTCGACATTCTGCACTCCTCGTAAATCAACTCCTTAAGGATGAAATGCTCCCGGTGTCTGTGGTAACGCGCGAGGACGCACGCCAAGTCCGGGCATATCAGCCGTATAAAGATAACCGTCATCCAAAACAAAACCACCTTCGACCACGTCCCGCGCCAAGTCGAAGCTGCCGTCCAGATCGAGATAACGCGTGGCCGGTGAGGCGAGCGCCGCATGCAGGGCTGCACTGATGCTGATAACGCTCTCGTCCATACAACCCCACATGAGTTCAATGCCCGCGGTTTCCGCGATCGCTGAGATTCGCAATGCCGGGTGGATACCACCGCACTTCATGAGTTTAATATTAAAGATACCGCAGGCGCGCGGCGGCAGTATCAACCGCAATGCATCTTCTTCGCCGAGAAGGCTTTCATCGGCGGCCAGACGAGCACGTACATCTTCCGGCAATGAGCGCATGGCATCGATCTCTGCTGCCGGCATCGGCTGCTCCAGGAACTCTATATTAAGCGTGCGCGTGCGCTCGACGAATTGGACGACGTCGTTGGCACCGTAACCCTGATTGGGATCAACTCTTACGGTGATCGCTGGGCCGATCTTTTCTCTTAATGTATGCAGGCGCTCGATATCCTCTTCAAGCGAGTGTCCGAGTTTCACTTTGAGTACCCGAAAGCCACGCTCGATGTATTCCTGAGCCTCCTGCAACGTCTCCTCCACCGGCTTGATGCCAATCGTAATCGAGGTCGGCAGCTTCTCGTGAGCACGACCTAACATCTCCACCAACGGCACGCCGAGCAACTGCGCGAGCAGGTCATGTAGCGCTATGTCCACGGCAGCACGCGCCGCAGGTGTCGTGGGCAGACGTTCTTGAAGTTCTCGACATAACACGGGAAGCTCGCGCACGTCTCTGTCCATTAACCAGGCGAGCGCTTCTTCCCCCAGCGCCTGTCGACAGGTCTCCGGAGTCTCGCCGGTCACATAGGGTTCAGGCGATGCCGCGCCGAGCCCCGTCTTACCGCAATCGGTGCGCAACTCGAGGATGCAGTTTTCGACCGAGTCGATCGAGCGAAACGCAATGGTGTACGGGCGGACCAGTTCGAAGTGCTCTACCCGTGTCTTGACCTGGGCGATCTTCACCCACGTTCCTCTTCAATGAATCGCCGTATAACAGCAACTAGCGTTTCAATCCCGTCCTCTAATGGCCGCACGACGGGAATATCAAGCTGTTGCCGAAGTTCACTTTGACACCGCGCTAAAGCCTCGGAGGTTAGGCCTTCATCGTGCAATGCCACGGCCAAGGTACGTGCCCCGTAAAACGAGATCAGTCTGATTTCATCCTCCACCGGTGGGATTCGGTAGCACTCGTCTTCATAGCCCTCGAAGAACTCGCGTCCCGGTGCATGCTGTAGGATTACACCACGCGCCCCACCGGCAAGCAGAAATTCCGCACCACATGGGCCACTCGGATTGCGCAGCGCAGATTGTCCCTCGATTATTATCACTTCTGGGCCCACCTCGCGATCGCAACTCACAATTGCATGTTCGAGTTCGCCACACACGTAGTCATTGACGACCGAGTCAAAGACAAACCCATAGCGCGCGCCTTGCATCCAAGCGGTCTGACCGGTGTAGATCATCTCCGCCGTGATATTCGTGGCATTCAAGGCATCGACAACAAACCGGGTGGTCGTGCGTTTGCCGATGGCACAGTCCATCCCTAGTATGGCAATGCGTGGTGCACGTACGTTGCGAATCGCGCCCGTCCAAAAATGCAGCTCATGCTTCGGCGGAGGCTTGCGCAAATCGAGGATCGCGACCCCTTGCGCATCCGCCGTGGCCGCAATCTCGGAATCATCAGATGCATAATCATGAAGACCATTGACGATCGACAGCCCAGCTTGCGCCGCCTCTAGCAACAGTTGCCGTATCTCGGGCGTGAATCGTCCACCATGCGAGGCCATGCCGACGACGCAATACTGGGGTTTGTCGCTGCGGCGTGCCAGCGCCGCCGAAATTGACTCTACGATCGGAATGTCGCGTCGCACGCCATCCAGAAGCTCACCGGCATCCTGGCCGGCGCAATCCGGGTCCACGATGGCGAGTATGCGAAATCGCGAAGTGCCCCGGACCAGACCATGTGCGGTCTTGCCCTGTATGCTCTGATAATTGCCGTTTGCCAGGACGATGGCGGTGCTTTTCATCCCCTATCCTGCCCCTCCCTAACCCTCCGCGACAAGCGGGGAGGGAACAATGAACGGTGGACGCCGCCTTGCTTGCGGCTGTTCTCGAAAACCTTACAACGGCTCGAGTACGCTTCCTACCCCCCTTCCTTGCATGGTGCTACTCCGCTTAGTCGACATGCCCATCATGATCCGCGCTAGCACCGGCCTAGGAATATTAGTATATTAATACATTCAGATTTAATGGATATTTGCAACGTTCTTCGCCATAACAGCGGTAAACGCTCGCTCGCCCAGAAGCGTTAAACTTATATAAACCCGGCCGTTGGCGCGCCCCAAGTGCTTAGGCGACGGGCAGGCTGCGCCTTGCCAGGCGAGACACCGCGTCGCTTGCGTAAGCAGCGTCCTTGACAGCGTCAGCGACAACCAAGCTAAGGCCCGGGAACTCCGCTGCCGGCGATCGCATCGCAGTTTTCTACAAGGCGTCCTACAATAGCCGTGACTATGGCATTTATCGTGCGTGGAATCTTGCCCTGGATTGTGCTTCTAGCCATCTCGCCGGCATATGCCGGCACCCAAGATCTGCCTGATCTGGGTGATGAAGCGGCCGCCATCATATCACCGCACGAGGAACGCAAGCTCGGCGAGACGCTGATGCGAAAGCTGCGGCGGTCTTTGCGTTTTCTTGATGACCCGGAAATAAACGATTACCTGCAGATCCTTGGCCAGCGGCTCGTAGCCCACAGCGATAGCGATCGGTCAGACTTTCAGTTCTTCGTCATCGATGACCCAACTATTAACGCGTTTGCATTGCCGGGCGGCTTTATCGGCATAAACACTGGGCTGATTCTGGCCGCACAAAGCGAATCTGAGCTCGCCGCGGTAATGGCGCACGAAACCGCCCACATTACCCAACGCCACCTGCCGCGCATGTTCGCCGAGAGCAAGCGTACGTCGAAACAGGTCATGGCGGCATTGCTGGCGGCGCTCGTGCTCGCCGGCGCCGGCGAGAGCACAGGTAGTCAGGCAACCCTTGCGTTAGCCTCTGCCGGGCTCGCTCAGAAACAACTCAACTTTACACGCGCACATGAGGAAGAGGCAGATCGTGTGGGTATTGGCATTCTGGCGGGGGCGGAGTTCGACCCACAAGCTATGCCCACCGTTTTTGAGCGTATGCAGAATTGGGGTCGACTTAACGAAACGAACCTTCCCGAGTTCTTGCGCACGCATCCAATTACCAGTCGCCGTATCGCGGAATCCCGAAATCGTGCCGAACGGTACCCCTATCGCCAAGTACCAGATAGCGCCCAGTTCCACCACATACGCGCGAAGCTTCGCGCTACCGGCAGGGGAACTCCGACTGAAATCGTAATGGTGCTAAAGGACAACCTCGACCAAGGAAAATACCGCAACGCGGCGGCTGAACGTTACGGATATACCCTCGCGCTTGTGCGGGTCAAAGAATACGACGCGGCGCGTAAAGAGATGGCCCTGCTTTTGGGTAAGGATCCGGATAGCGTGACATATCGCATTCTCGAGGCTGAGATCGAAATGGCAGCCGGGCAGTATGACAAGGCATTGGATATTTTAGCCAATGCCGCACGCAAGTTCCCTGCGAACCGTGCGCTGCAGCGCTACTACGCCACCGCGTTGCTAAAGACGGGCCACCCGCAGACAGCCCGGGAGCTGCTTAAGAAAGCGCTAAAGAATCATGCCGATGACCCAGCGCTGCAAAAGATGCTTGCGACCGCCGCCGGGGAGAGCGGTGCGCGACTCGAGGCGCATCAGGCGTTGGCATCATATTATCATTTGAACGGAAACCTGGGGGCAGCGATCGAGCAACTCCAGATTGCCAAGCGCTTCGCGGGCGATAGCTTTTATATAAGGTCCAGCCTGGATGCCCGAATTAAGGAAATTCAAGAGGAACTGTCAGCGCAGAAGAAAGGTAGACGAAACTAGCCATTAGGGCTTTGTGGAGCGACAACTTGCATTTATTGCGAAAGGATATATAGAAGTTACATTAGCTATATTGCCAGGGCGGGATTTGACGTCATCCTCACTCCGTAAACGCGAATGCGGTGCTCGCACTCTTTACGGGTTATGTGGACGAAAGATTACCCCACAGTTTACCGGGGGTTGTCATGACCGAGGAGATGAGTATGCTATCGGCACCGCCCGTAGCAGCAAGTCTACATAGCAGCTGGAACAGCACGCGCGACCGGACTTAGGGTATGGACACGTGGAGAATCGGTGACTTTAGGAGGACCAATGCAGAACACCGCTTATCTCACTGCAAGCATTAGCGCCTTCTTCATTATGAGCTTGGGCGTGCTGGGGCTTGCCACCCAGGCAAACGCCGTCGGCGAGATGCCGAGCAAGGCCGTGTGCGCAAAGAAAAACAATCCGCGTATTATCGCCGGCGGGTGTATCGCCACGGATCGACAGAAGGGCAACTGTATGTCGTGCCACAATTTCAAGGGTCTTGCACGGACCGACTTGCAGGCTGGGAACATAGCTGAACCATTGATAGCGATGAAAGCACGCTATCCTGACAAGAAACGTCTCCGGGCACAGCTCTGGGATCCCTCCACATTCAATCCAGGTTCAAACATGCCGCCTTTCGGTAAACACGGGGTACTGACGGAGAAGGAAATTAATCTCGTGGTCGAATGGCTCCATTCCTTGTAACCGTCTTGGCCGGCAGTCGCCGAACCTCACATAAATCTTCTTCTGTCAGCACGGCGGGACTCGTGACTAACGGCAAGCGCAGAATCTTTCTAAAAGGAACGGCGGCAAGCAGCCTCATCACGGCCGCGGCGGCGAGCGGCCTGTTGCGACCCACGCGTGTACTTGCCGCCGACTGGCCGAAAAACGCCTTCGCCGCCAAGAGCGCGGAGGCAGTTATCGAGACGCTTTACGGCACTAGCAACGCCATCCAAAGCGATGCAATTAAGGTGAAGGCGCCTGTTCGGGCGGGAAACGGGGCGATGGTGCACATTTCCGTGTCGACCACATTGTCCGATGTCGAATCCATTGCGATCGTCGTTGACAAAAACCCGCTACCGTTCGTGGGCAGAGTGAGCTTCACCGGTGCTGAGCCTTTTATCAGTGCCCGCATCAAAGTAGATGAGACCTCAGCTATTCGCTGCCTGGTTCGGGCCGGCGGCAAGTTATATATGAGAAAGCAGCTCATCAAAGTGACGATGGCTGGTTAAGATTGGCTGATAGCGGTGATGTTGGCGGAGAGCCAGACTAACAATTAGCGCATGTCAAGACCGACCAAAATCAAGACTAGGGCAAAGGCTGGTGTGCACGAGATCCTTTGCCTCGTGAGACATCCAATGGAGACTGGGCGGCGTGTCGATAAGCGGACTAAACAAAAAATCCCCGCGCACTACATCCAAAAGCTGGTCTTCAAAGTGAACGGCAAACAAGTAGCCGAAGCGGACATCGGTACCGGAATCGCCAGGGACCCGGTGTTTGTTGTCCGCGTGAAGGAGCTCCGACCCGGTGATACCGTTGCGGTAAGTTGGACGGATAACAAGGGTGAAAAGGGCAGCAAAAGCACCACCGTTACGTGATAAGTAACGGTCAAAATAGGCAATCGCGTTAGGAAACTATCGATGAAAAACATACTTATTGTTGCTTTGACTGCGGTAGCAATCATTATCGGCCTGCAGACCTCAGCCCAAGCGGGTCCGGTAGAAGACCTCAGGGCCTTCCAAGACTTCTTTCGAAAAAAGTTTCCGGAAGTGCCATTCGACGAGTTCTCTAACGGCTTGTACGCACTGCCGGCCGCCAAGGACCAACGAGTGGAGTGGGAAGAGATCATGCAGTTCCCGCCCTATGAGGCTGATCTGGAGATAGGAGAGAAGTTCTGGGTGGACAATGATCTGGCGAGTTGCTTCAAGAACGGCGGTCGCAATATCGCCCAGCATTATCCTTACTGGGATGAAGGGACTCAGATGATCCGAACCATCGAGCTTGACATCAACGAGTGCCTCAGGAGACAAGGGCAATCGGAGCTCGACGACCTAAAGAAGGGCACCATGGCGCAAGTGGTGGCCTATATGAAGTCGTTGTCCCGCGGCCAACGTGTCAAGCTCGGCATTTCCGGACCGGGCGCACTCAAGGCCTACGAGGAGGGCAAACAATTCTACTGGTCCAAACGCGGGCAGTTAAATTTTTCGTGTGCGAACTGTCACGTCGATTTTGCCGGCAGGTTCCTGGGTGGCGCTGTTTTGAGCGCCGGCCTCGGGCACGGCGTCGGTTACCCGGCCTACCACTCCAAGTGGGGCGAGCTCGGAACCCTGCACCGGCGTTACGCCGGCTGTAACAGCCAGGTGCGGGCGGCACCCTTCAAGGCGCAAAGCCGCCAGTACCGTCACCTCGAGTTCTATGAAACCTATATGCAAACCGGCCTACCGTTGACGGCACCGAGTCAACGCTTCTGAGCAGGTGAGCACCGAGCTTAAAGAGGCGCGGTCCGTATGGACCGGGCCTCTTTGTTTATAAAGCCGCGGGGCCCACGGGGTTGACGTCCGCTCCCACGGTTTTTGTCAACCGATCCCGCCGTCACACGTTAAATGATCTGATGTCAGCGATAACGCAAGCTCCGCTCGCCGCTAAGCACGTGCGCACAGTTGTCCTCGTGCTCGCGTGGGTAGTGGGCCTGCCCACCACCGCCGTCGCGATGACGTACGACGAAGCACGGCATCTGTTGGGTCGCGCCGGTTTCGGAGGAACCGCAGCCGAGATCGAGGCGCTCGCTCATCTCGCTTACGGCGTTGGCGTAAACCGCTTGCTTGACGTTACCACAAGCAAACCCCAGAGCCGGGCGCCGACTTGGGTCAACGAGCCACCGCCTGATTTCAGGAAGCTAAGGAGCATGACTGACGACGAACGCACGTTGTTCCGCAAGCAGCGGCGCAAGCAGACGATGGAACTCAAAGCCTGGTGGTACGGGGAAATGATGCAGACTGACTCCCCGCTCACTGAGCGTATGACATTATTCTGGCATAACCACTTCACCTCGGGTCTGCGCAAGGTCAAATGGCCGACGCTGATGTATCGCCAGAACCTACTGTTGCGCCGCCACGCGCTGGGAAACTTCCGCGAGCTGCTGAACGCGGTGTCTAAAGATCCGGCCATGATCCTTTATCTTGACAACCAGACCAATCGCAAGGGCAAGCCGAACGAGAACTTCGCACGCGAACTGTTAGAGCTCTTCACTCTAGGCGAGGGCCATTATGTCGAACGTGACATTAAGGAAGCGGCGCGCGCATTTACCGGCTGGATGGTCGATCATCGAACGGGGCGATTCCGATTCAATCTCCGTCGACACGACGTGGGCATAAAGACGTTTATGGGACGAACCGGCACGTTCAGCGGCGATGAGATCTTGGGCATCGTCCTCGATCAGTCGCGCGTCGCGGTACACATTAGCGAAAAACTGTGGCGAGCGTTCATATCGGATACGCCGAATAGACGAGAAGTCGAGCGGTTGGCGGCTGTGTTTCGAGAAAGCAATTATGAAATTAAACCGCTCGTGCGCGAATTGCTGATGTCGCCGCATTTCCGCGCAACCGAGCTCCGCGGAACGCTAGTCAAATCGCCGGTAGATATGCTTGTTGGGACGATTCGGGTCTTCCATATTCCTATGCGCGACGGACAAGTGCTTGTACGCCTTGGGCGTTATCTTGGGCAGGATTTGTTCGACCCACCCAACGTGAAAGGTTGGCCGGGCGGAAACGCCTGGATCACCACCAGCACACTATTGGCTCGCCAGCAGTTCCTCGAACGCCTCGTACGAGGGAAGGAAATGCCAGCGCCCGATACGTTTATCGACCGACGCATGCGCCGTACCGCAATGCCAGTGCTGCTCGAGCAAACATCCGGCCTGACGTACGACAACGTACAACGCACGTTGTTGCCGATTCCGCCCGTCAACCCAGTGCCTAAGGATGCCGATTTACGCACGCTGATCGGCCATCTGGTTCTCGACCCCGCGTATCAGCTGAAGTGAGCCTTCGACATGAGACGTAGAGACTTCGTAAAGCTTGCCGGGCTACTCCCGTTTACCTTCACTCTACCTGGGCTGGCGGCCGCCTCCGTTCGGCAGCCCCGGTGGGACCGGGTGTTGCTGCTTTTGGAACTCAATGGCGGTAATGACGGACTGAACACGGTCGTCCCTTATGCCGATCTTAACTATTATCGGCTGCGCCCCCAATTGAGCGTCGTGCGCGACAGCGTCATCCAACTGTCTGATCAGCTCGCATTCAATCCGGCCATGGAGGCTTTAATGCCCGCGTGGAAAGCGCGTGAGCTCGGGGTGATACTTGGTGTAGGCTATCCTGAGCCAAACCGCTCGCACTTTCGTTCCATCGCGATCTGGGAAACGGGGTCGAGTAGCGACGAGTTTCTGCAGGAAGGCTGGATATCGCGTTTGTTCGCCAAAGCACGTCCGCCGCATACGTTCGCAGCCGAGGGCATTGCAATTGGTCGCGGTCTCGGTCCACTCCAAGGCCGCAATATGCGCAATATCGTCATGCGTAATGCGCAGCACTTCATGCGGCAGGCGCGCGGCGTGAAAGAACCAGAGACAGTAACCGGCAATACCGCTCTGTCGCATCTGTTAGCGGTACAAGCGGACCTTTATAGAGCAGCGACCACGCTGAAGGCAAGGTACCATCACAAGCCGCGTTTGCAGACAACATTTCCGAAATCGCGGCTCGGGCGTGAGCTCGAAACGACGGCCGGCCTTCTGGCAAGCAGGATACCCGTCAGCGTGGTTAAAGTATCACATGGCAGCTTCGATACACACAGCCGACAGCGCGGCCAACATGACCGATTGTTGCAGGAGCTCGCAACTGCTCTGAGTGCGTTTCGCAGCGCCATGCAAGAGATCAATCTATGGGATCGCGTGCTAGTGCTAACGTATTCGGAGTTCGGCCGGCGCGCCTCTGAGAACGGCAGTCGCGGGACCGACCACGGCACGGCGGCGGCGCACTTTATACTCGGCGGCCACGTCAAGGGCGGGTTCTATGGTCAACAGCCCTCACTGACTCGCTTGCTAGACGGTGATCTGCGATATCATGTGGACTATCGTAGCCTCTATGGCACAGTAGCCAGACATTGGTGGGGCATCAGTGATGACGTGTTTGCGAAACGCTTCCCGCCCATCGACTGTCTAACCCCCTCCCCCTAACCCCCTCCCACAAGGGGAGGGGGGATTTTTTTGTTCGCCAATCGCATTGCGACGCTCAGCTCAGAGCCCAGGAGCGTAACACCTGGTATGTGACTCCACTAGGCTGTGTGCAGGACTCGACGAGCACAAAATCGCTCACGGGCCAGTCAATCGGATCAATTTGACCTCTGTTGACCCACTTTTTGACCTTGCGGGCGAGCGTCATATGTGCCCGATATTCCCGCTTCTCGGGCTCGATGCCACATGCGGGCAATTGGCTATTGAGCTCACCCACGAACTGCCGCAGTGGCTCCGGCAAGGACGATGCCCCCACCCATACTACGCGAGGCTTGGGCCAGTACCCGAGTTCATCCAAGGTCAGCGTGAAGGACTCTCCGTTGAGTCCTGAAGCGACTTGCTCAATACAGGTGCGCGTCTTGGCATCAACGGACCCAAGGAACACAAGTGTCACATGAAGATTTTCACGACTGACCCGACGCCCCGAACCGGGTTCCAAGGCGTGCGGTGCGAGCGCATACAGGCGGTCACGCAAACTGTCATTCGGCCAGAGGGCAAAGAACAAGCGCTGTGTGCGCACGGGTTGTTAGCTTAACTTACTTAAGGAATCGATACTCGAAGTTCCTTGCGGGCGCCGGGCACGCATCCATTTTACCAAACCAGCGGTAACGCCGTTTCCCCACGAAATCATAAATTCTATCCCGTATCGCGGGTGGCACTACCATGAACACATACAGAAACAGCCATAAGCCACCGAGCATTCGTAAGATATGCAGGGCGGCAGCCGATTTCTTATAGACCCTATTGCCGACGATCAAGATCACGGAGTCGAGTTCCGTGGCACATGACCCAAGTTGTTGCAGCAGGCGTCGCCCACTATGCGACTGTAGGGAGCCAAATCTGAACCGTTGCTCTGAGTCCCTGTCGATGATAAAGCGCACGCTTGCGTGACAGAGATTACAAACGCCATCGAACAGAACAATAGCGTGATTCCGTGATGTGGTGTGTGAACGCCGGCCATTCATCAAACGCCCTACCCCTAAGCGCAGCAACCCTGCTTATCGTATCCGATACATCGGGCGCCGGTCATCTAGCGGCCGACCGACTATGCGGGCGATCGACTCGAGCGGCGATCTGCCTTAGCCAACTGACCTTGAATCAGCCGCGTCCGGTTCCTGGGTCACCGGCTCAACCTCTGTCATTTGTCCCACCTTACTGGCGAGTTTTTCCTCCACCGCCTCGGTTAACCGTTGACAACAACCGAAGATCTCCCACGAAAGATCTGCCAGGCAAGGCCCCTTGATGATGATCTTGGGTGTAGATCCATGCTCGGGGCAACGCACGTAACCCACGCGGTTGCTGATCGATTTGCGAATCGTACGCAGGACCGACCGCCCCAGCGCGTGGCCAAGTTTGTCGGGGTCAACCTGCCAACCGGCAATCTCAAACGATATATCAACCATCCGTACACCCCTTCCCCACTGGCTCTCAGACGACCGAGTAAAACGAAACGCGTAACGGCTACGCGGCGGCCGCAGCGTGGAAGGGGCACGTGTTTCAGTGTTAAACCCCTCTCACAGATCAGGCCTCTGAGGCCTCGCTAGACGCGACGTGTAGCGCACACACAAACAGGGTGTTTCCGACAACCCAAGTGGGATTCAAGCGACGGCCGTGGTCCTAGAGACCGACCCGGTAGACGGATGGCCGCACAAGGGCTAAGCCTTGCCACAGCCCCGAACGGGAGGCGCGATACGAATACCGCCGGCTAACACACCAGTCCGTGTGCCATGCCTTTTCCGTATCCCATGCTACGCCTAGCAGGTTTTGTACCAACCCCCCGAGTCGTATAAGCCATTGAATCATATGGACCTCGAGGCCTGGGAGGCGACTGGCGGGAACGTCGGGTGTCAGTTGGAAAACCCTTATGGACACCGTTCGCCGAATACGGCTCGGCAAAACAAATCCCGCAACCTGTTCGCGGTGCTTCTGGCTATGCCGGGGGGTGGAGGAAACGAAGGAAAAAGAGGGGGCCCTATCGGCTGCGATGCGTTGCCGCCTCCGAGGTTTGGTCATCCACTAAATGCTTGCTCAACGCAACCAGCGGGGTCAGTCCCGCGCGCACAAGCGAGCGAAGAAACTCACGCTCACGGATGTAATCCGCGGCCGCTGGGCCGTAACGGTAGTAGAACGTCACGAAGGCGCGGCCGATGCGATTGGGCAATAGATACTCGTCCCTAAAAGCGCGCAGATAGCGCACTTCCTTGACCATGGGGCTGCCGTAGGCGGCCGTCGCGACAAAACAACTACTACTACTGCTGCTGCTCACCGATGCCGCCGGTAGCGCGTTGACGACAGAGATGGTGACGTCATCGTCGGTGGTAATGGCCACGTTCTCCGCATCCGTGGCGGTGAATGTCACCACATAATCACCCACCGGATCGGCATTGGGCCACTCAAACACGCCAGTCGCTGTGTCAAACGTCGCCCCCGCCGGTACACCGTCCGCGCTCAGCATTGGCGTTGTCCCGTTCCCATCCGTAGTCGAAACGGTAAAGGTCAGCGTGTTCCCCACCAACACCAATTGATCGGCAATAGCCATAACCGGTGGCACGTTGTTCAAGGTCACATTCACCGAACTGGTGTTGCTCAGCCCCCCATCGTCAGTGATCGTCAAGGCAAAGGTAAGCACGGTACCCGCGGCACCATTAGGTGCGGTAAAGCTCGCTGTCGGCGTGTTGGCGCCAGACAACGTCGCTTCAGGGCCGACGGTCTGTGTCCAGCTATGATTGACCAGCGTCGCCGGTGTACTCGCACTGCTGCCACTGCCATCGAGCGTGACCAGCGTTCCGGGATCGACGGGTTGGTTCGCACCGGCATCCGCCGTTGGGTTAGTCATGTTGGCTGCCGACTGAACGGCCAATGCGGCATCTAGAATGCCCGCACCACAGATGCTCGTCGTGCATGTCGCCGTGGGAAACGTGCGCGCCGTTGCCTGCAGTTTCTGTAGTACCTGCGTCGGCGTGAGAGCGCCGTTTGCAGAAAGCATCAGCGAAACCACGCCGCAGACATGGGGTGTCGCCATGCTGGTGCCCGCGAGACGATCAAAGATATTGTCATTCATGGCGTCCGGGTCCCCGCTATCGTGCGTCGATAGCACACCATTAATATTTACGGGTGTGTCGCCACCAGGCGCTGCAATTTCAATGGTGTTGCCGAAATTCGTATAAAATGCCCTGCCGCCGTTACGATCAGTCGCAGCTACCGTGATGACACCGGCGCAACTCGCGGGAAAAAAGCCAGCGGCGTCTGCAGAATCATTGCCGGCCGCCACGACAACGACCTTACCGGCAGCGACGATCTGGTCAACGGCGCTCTGCATGGTCGGGCCGCATGTGCCTATTCCACGGAGACTAAGATTCAGTACGTCCGCTTCGTCAGCACTCGGAATATCGGCAATCCCTGTTACAGAAAAGCCCGCTGCCCAAAGCATCCCATCGATGATATCCGAGGCAAAACCACCACACCGGCCTAATACGCGCACCGGTAGTATGCGCGAGTTCCAGTTGATCCCCGCAACCCCAACACCATTGTGTGTCAGGGCACCAACGGTGCCGGCCACATGGGTCCCGTGCCAGGTGCTGGGCTCGGCGCGCGACCCAACAAAGCAATCGTTGGCGACAACCCCATCGCCCGGATCGGTTGGATCGTTATCGCGGCCGTCATTGTCTTTGGCCATGAAAAATCCGCCTCCCAAATCTTCTGACACAAAGTCATACCCTGGAACCACACGTCCCTCGGTATCGAGGATGTCGCCGTCGATATCCGTATGAGGCAAAAGCCCTGTATCGATGATGGCGACGACGATATTCGCGTCACCCATCGTCGTATTCCAGGCATCAGGCAGGTTAATGCCGCCGACCTCCGTGGCCGGATCGAGGTGGTGCCACTGATTGTGGTTAAGAAAAAGCGGATCATCAGGAGGTGCCATAAGGTGGGCAGCCGGGCGCACTATTCGATCAGGCTCCGCATATTCCACATCCGGATCGGCGGCCAGTCGCTCGGCGATCGCGGCCGCCTCGGTGACCGTCATTCGGTGTGGAAGCTTGAGTACCTGGGTCCCGCCGGCCATCGCGCGAAAGTGAGACAGCGTCGCCCGCGCCACGGTACTCAAAGCGTGCACCCGGGCGGGAGCCATCGCACGAGTTTGCGCGTCCGCCTTCGACCCGCGGAGCTTGACGATTAGTCTGTTGGTGTAATTGCTGAACTCTTGGCCAGACGAGATACCGCTTTCCTTTCCGCCCGCAAAAATCAAAACGGATTGCCCCAGACACAACCAGAGCGCCAGTGCACCGTGTAACCCAACATAGAAGATTGATCGTATTTCCAACGACTACGCTCTGCTATTGCGACAACTGATGGCGAAGGATCCGATCCTGCTCCACATAAAGCACATCACTTCGTTGCTCCAATCGCTTTATCACATCTGCCAGTTGTTCTGGGGTCGACAGCCCCTCAACGCTAAATACGTGTGCCCCGGTGGATATTGGGCGCAAGTAAACAAGCGATGCGCCTGCGCTCTGCGACAGCTTTTTCACGAAAGCTGATTTCGAGGGATCGGTGCTAACCCCCGTAAACTTGACAATAATCCTCGCCTTCATCGGGATCATCGTCGGCACATTTTGCGTTGACTCAGCCGTAACCGTGCTGGTTTCCGGCTGCACGCACCCTACCATCGACAGCAGACAACAAACGCCAAGGCAACGTCGGAAACAGTGACGAACCACTCTGTTGCTGGTGAGGTAGGAAATCCGTGCTCTGGGCATTGCTATGGGGCAAACTACGGGATGAGACGCGGCTAAGTCGCTTAACCTTTCACAGTAAACCTACCCGAACGAGGCGTTTATGTAAACTTCCAGCACGCCCGCTGGCTACGGACACTGGATAGACGGCTCATTCAAGCCGCGTACCGGTCTGCATGCGACGAAGAGTGGGCGCTTACAGGGAGTGCACACAGCTTTTATTTCTCAACGGGCAGGTGTTTATCGTTCCAGTCCAGCATTCCGCCCTTTAGATTCGAGACGTGCTGAAAGCCGATACCGGTAAGTATGGCGGCAGCCGTCGTGCTGCGCACCCCAGCCCGACAGATGGCGATGATCGTTTTGTTTCTGTAGGCCTCCAATTCATCCGCCCGTTGGCTTAAATCCTTAAGCGGGATGAGCACGCTCCCTGGAATATGGCCTAGCTCTCCTTCATACTCTTCTGCTTCGCGCACATCGAGTAACAGCGGGGCATGAACACTACGGAGCTCAGTGTGAACCTCCTCCGGCATAAGTTGTCGAACCTGACTTAACTCCGCCAATCCAGGGAAGGCCGCGCGATCATCTTCGATCGCGCTCTGATTCGGTTGCAACACCTCTTGTATCTTATCCGGCAGCGGAAAGTTAATACTATTCATCAGATCGATATATTCTTCTCGACTACGACCGGATACGCGTGGATTATACTGCTTCTCCTCGCCGATGGTTGATTGCGTGTTTCCCCGGTAATCGTGTCCCGGAAAGATCAATGTCTCATCTGGGAGTGTAAACAATTTCTTTGTAATCGCGTCGTACTGTTGACCCGCATCGCCACCGGCAAAATCGGCCCGCCCGGTTCCGCGGATCAAGATGACATCTCCTGTGAATACACGATCGCCGCTATACAGGCTAACGCTGTCTGGTGTGTGGCCGGGCGTATAGAGCACTTGTAATTCGACATCACCGATAGCAATCGTATCGTCATCGTCAACGTGTTCATCAACGCGCGGGACCGGTGCACGCCGATGCATGATTAGCCTGGCTCCGACCAGTCGTTGCAGCTCGAAACAGCCGGTAGCATGGTCGGCATGCGTGTGGGTATCTATGACCGTATCGAGCGTTAGTCGGCAGTAAGCAAGGTAGGCAAGGTAACGCTCGATGTTGGTCTTCACGGGATCGATCAATAGCGCTTTGTGCGTACGCCCGCAGGCTACGAGATACGTCTTACATTGCGTGCCGTTGAGCTCTTGAAAAATCATCCGTCTCACCCTCGCTTGAGGTTCCGGTCAGACCACCGCAACGACGATATCGCCTACAACCCGGGAAATCGTCAGTCACGCGACACAACTAGCATACTCGAACCAAAGAGAGCGAAGCGACACCGAATAGACCATTAGAATATCAGTATATTCCAATATTTCTTTTGTCTCACCGCCGAAATCACTAAAAAAACCGCGTCTTGGCACTTTCTGCTCACTTCTTGCGCATCTGTCCGGCCGCCGAAAAACGACGTGTTTGCACTTTCTCCTTAGTTCCTGGGCGCTTGTGGCACACAAATTGAACGGATTCTAAGCGTAGCCCCGGTTTTCCCAGCACGCTGGGGCCAACCATGAGTGGAAACACAACAGTGGATATGCCTGAGCGCCCCGCAGATTGGTCTGAGTTGTCACGTTTGCGCCTGTTTGAGAACGTTAGTCTCAAATCGGTGCGCACACTACTAGATGCTTGCCCAGTCCGAGAGGTACGCGCCGATGAGACGATAATCCACGCGGGGCAGTCGAACCATGCCATGTACGTACTGCTGTCCGGCCGACTTCACATACACCTCGATTCCGTCAAAAGCACGCCGGACGCCATCATAGAGGCAGGTGAAAGTGTGGGCGAACTGTCCGTGCTGGACGAAGAACCGGCGGCCGCTTCTGTCGTCGCCGCGGAGGACGCTCGTCTGCTAGTCGTGCCGAGAGAAATTTTCTGGCCACTCATCGAAGCATCCCATGGCATTGCTCGCAACCTATTGTTTATCTTGGTACAACGGCTACGAAGTAACAATTCGGCGATACGCCGGGGGGAGGAACGAGTTCGGCTTCTACTGGAATCAACCGGCGAGGCGATATACGGTGTTGACTCGGACGGCATCTGTACCTTTGCCAACCGCGCGTGCTTGCGGATGCTCGGTTACAAGCATGTTCACGAGCTCATCGGCAAGAACATGCATAATCTCATCCATCGTGCCGGGCCAGACAACAAAGCCATAGACCAGAAGAACTGTCACCTTTGTCAGGGTTTCCGTGAAAACCGGGACACGCATGTGGATGACGAGACGCTTTGGCGCAAAGATTGCGCCAGCTTCCCGGCTGAGTGTTGGTCTTCCCCCATCTACCGCGATGGTGAAGTGGTCGGATCGGTTTTTACATTCGTTGACATCGCTGAGCGCAAACGCGCTCATGCGGAGCGGATAAAACTCTCCAGCGCGATCGAACAGGCGGCGGACTCAATCATCATCACCGGTCGCAACGGGATCATTGAATACGTCAATCCCGCGTTCGAACAGACAACCGGGTTCAGCCGGGAAGAGTGCTTAGGACGAAAACCCGACTTCCTCAAATCTGGAAGACACGACAAAAGCTTCTATGAACAGATGTGGAAGACAATCTTTGATGGCCAGGTATTCCGTGATGTTTTCGTGAATCGCAAGAAAACCGGTGATCTCTATTACGAGGAAAAAACCGTTACGCCGTTGACCGACGACAACGGAGACATCACGCATTTTATTGCGACCGGCAAAGACATAACGGAACGGATACTGGCTCAAGAGCGAGTGCACTACTTAGTCCATCATGATGCCTTGACCGATGTACCGAACCGCAACTTATTAATGGAGCGCCTTGATCAGGCTGTAATGCATGCACACTACCAAGACCATGCTGTGGCCGTGCTGTTTCTCGATCTAGATCGCTTTAAGGTAATAAACGATACGCTAGGTCATGATGCAGGTGACGAGGTACTGCAGGCAGTATCTGAGCGATTGAGAAACTGTGTGCGTGCAAATGATACAGTAGCGCGCCTTGGTGGGGACGAGTTTGCTCTCCTGATAACGCATATTGACAAAACCAAAGATATCGCACCTATCGCCCGTGGTATTCTTAACGTCTTTTCTCGCCCTTTTAAGCTGAGCGACCGCGAAGTCTTTGTCACTGCGAGCATGGGAATCAGCGTTTACCTAAATGACAGCACCGATGCCGCTACTCTCTTGAAACACGCCGATATCGCTATGTACCAAGCCAAGGATCAGGGAAAAAATAATTACCGGTTCTACACGTCAGATATGGATGCCAGGACTATGGAGCGACTGAATCTTGAGACCGCCTTGCGCCGCGGGCTCGAGCGGCGCGAGTTTCTGCTGCATTATCAGCCAAAGGTGAACCTGGACAGCGGCGAGATCATCGGCATGGAGGCTTTGATCCGGTGGCAACGTCCCGAACTGGGACTGGTATCACCACTGGAATTTGTCCCGCTGCTGGAAGAGACCGGACTGATCGTGCCGGTCGGTGAATGGGTGTTGGAGTCCGCCTGTCAACAGGCGCAAGCGTGGAAAAATGCTGGCATCTTTGTGCCCAACGTTGCCATCAATCTCTCGGCCCGACAATTCGGCAGCGCGAGCTTACTCGCTGCCATCGATCAGCTCTGCAATGAAGCGGAGCTTGATCCGGAGTTGCTAGAGCTGGAGATAACAGAAAGCGTTCTGATGACAGAGGGCGATAGCTCTATGGAAACTTTGCAGGCCCTAAAGGGTATGGGGATCAAGCTGGCCATTGACGATTTCGGGACCGGTTATTCGTCCTTAGCCTACCTTAAGCGCTTTCCTATCGATACTCTGAAGATCGATCGGGCCTTTATCAAAGATCTGCCGACAGACGTGGAAGACGCCGCCATTGTTAGCGCCGTCATCGCCCTGGCCCAGGGCCTCGGCTTGAACGTTGTCGCCGAAGGAGTCGAAACGCACGAACAATTGCAGTTTCTGCGCTCCAGGCAGTGCGGTGCCGCACAGGGTTACGTCTTCGGCAGGCCGCTGCCAGCCGAGGAGCTAACGGCACTGCTGCGAACCGAAAAGCCTTTCGAGCTGGTCACATCTCGGACGACCAGCCGAAGGGAGGCACGCAATTCAGGGTAGACGACAAACGCGACAACAAAACAGCTAATGACTGTTCTTGGCCTCAAGTTTCGCCTGAACACGCAACATGGCAACCGGAGTATTAAATAGGCAGCGCTCCGTCCTGCCCATCTGGGATCTCAAAACGAATTACAGCGTCCGTCATCCAACAGGACGCATAGCGGCCGCTTTTCTGCTTGGAAAGCGAGAAAAAGTATGTCGTGCGCCCGCCGTCCCGACCGGTTAAGATGACCAGTTGCACTGCCCTATTGCCTTCCAGGTGGATTTCCCCATACTCGGCGTGGCGATGATTGAGCATGGGACGATAAACGGGGTTGCGCACAAGCTGAATAAAGCGTTTGAGCGGACCGGTCGTGCTTTTGTTGGCCGGCGAAGCAAAGCGAAAAGCAACCTCAATCCCGGCATTTGCGTACGGAACATCCGCTTCACCAAGCGCCTCGATCTGAATACGCACCACCTCTGCCGGTGATAGCTCCGGGGTGGGTTGCAGCAAACCGCGGTCGGACTCTTTTACATCGGCTACCGGCAGCGGGCTCATTATGACCGATGTCTCGCCGGCTTGTGCTTCTATCCAACAAGCACTCAGAAACAGCATGGCAGCAACCACCAACTTGAGAGGCGATCTCTTCACGCACAATATCCTCTAAAATTTGTCCAAACAGATCTTCGCTGTGGCGCCCAGTTAGTATATCTTAGATCAGAGCGGCACATATATACGTCGACCACGCGAGAATGCAACGTCCAAGGCCTATTAAAGCCATCACTTTTGACCTCGACGGTACGCTATGGGATGTTGAGCCCGTACTCGTCGAAGCCGAACAGAAACTGCATGAGTGGTTCAGTCGCTATTACCCCTCGCTCGCACAGACGTTCTCGATCGACGATATGCGGGAGCTGCGCCGGGAGCTGGCGGATTCCAATCCGAACCTGCGTCACGACGTGACGGAGTTGCGCAAGCGGTCGATCAGACTTGCGGCCAACGACGTAGGGGTTGATCCTCGTATCTCTGAGCAGGCATTCGAGATTTTCATGCACCACCGCAACCAGGTTGAACTGTATAAAGATGTGCGTCCGGTGTTAGCGCGTCTACGCATGCGCTTTACGCTTTGCTCTCTCACCAACGGTAATGCCGACATCGAACAAATCGGTCTCGGACAGTTATTCCATTACTCGCTATCAGCAGCCGACGTTGGTGCTGCAAAACCGGAACCTGCTATGTTCATAGAAATATGCCAGCGGGCGGGCGTGCTCCCCGAGGAGACGGTCCACGTGGGTGATGAGCCAGAGACAGATATCGCTGGTGCCAGCGCGGCTGGCTTTCGGACGATCTGGGTAAACCGCAAGCACACCACCTGGGATCACGAGTGGCGACCGCAAGCGGAGGTTACGTCATTGGACGAGTTGGAGACGATACTTGTATCTTGGCGCGCCCAGTAATGCAGCCTCAGGTGGCTACGACCGTATCAACACGCATACCGACTGATTGTCAGCGTTCCGACCGACAACGGACGACTTATGCGTTCGCGCCCTACATCCTAGTGGCACTTAAGACCGCGTCCCGCGGTCACTTCTTTTTGCGGCTTTTCTTCCAGGCAAGGTAGTCGAGCTTCACCCCAACAACCAAGACACCGATGGCCTTGCCACTGTCAAGAACCGGTACCGATACCTGTGCGGCATGGGTCTGCGAGCTTTCATCATATTCGATGGGTCCGATGAACACGTTACCCTCGCCCTTGTTGTAGGACGCAGTGAATTTCTCCTCGTCGCCTTGCCAATAGTCACTGGTAGCGGGATAGGCCGCCACATTCGCCCCTTGGTTATCGGTCAGGAACGCTTCACCGTAGGTCGGATTACGTCTGACGGCACGCTTCAGACGCTTTCCGGCAGAGTTCGTCTGTAGAGACTTTTTAAACGGCGTCAACGCTTTCGTAGCGCGCCACTCGCCATCGAGTTTCTTTATTTCGTTGAGCGAGACTTTTTTGGCATTCTGCCCTTTGACCGCGTCAACGATGACCCGATTGGAGGCCAAACGTTTAATTGCTCTGACCTTGACATCCAAAAGTGCCTGCAGTTCATCCGGTGGGATGGCGATGGCCGCCACGGTGGGACCTGAAAACATCGTCAACAGGAAGATCAGAAAAAACCGTGTGAACATTGTCTGCCTCTCCTCTAGCAGCGTTTAACTCCGTCATGCTGTCGCGACCACGTGACCGCGACCTTGTCGAGGAGCCCAGGAAAACGGTGCTGACCGGTAAGCCGACACGCCTGGGCCCCGTTAGGGTACCACCCCTCCGCTCACGACTCCGGTCCGATGGCCATGAGCGCAAAGGCCCCTATTACTCTGATAATAGACGGGCGCCAACCACGAGTCACTCGCCCGTTCTGCGAGTCTCCGAGAACTGTCCTCAAGGTATCGCGGCCCCTAGTCTACCCTAATCCACTGGCACGTTGGCATAAGCCATTGTTCCTGCGCGTACTACCTGACCACGATGCTGAAGTTAAAGGAAAACACGACCGACTCGCCTGCGACCCGAATGGCATGGACGTCCAGGCTTGGTACGCGTATGTCATAGCTACTCTGCGCCGAGGCCTCTTGCGCAAACGTCCGCATCTGGCTCAGCAGCGGGTACTGCAGGGCGTGTGTCAACGCATCGCCGAGCAAGACCCGCACCCTCCCCACTCGTTGGGGAGGGCCAGGGAGGGGTGAGCAGTTTCCTGAGTGCCGTATAGTGAACCGTGAGCTCGGCCGCGTGCAACCATGTCGGTGTTGACAGCCCAAAGAGCAATACTAACGCGGGCAGGTCCCTAAGCCATATTACGCGCAGCATGGTTGCTCTTCCGACTACTGGCAGCGATCTGCTCGGCGTAGATATGTGGGCGGTGGTGCGCATTCATGGTGCACATGGGCACGGCGATCCAGTGCTCGCCACGCCTGACGACCCCACGAAAGGCACAGGCGGCAAGACGTTTGTTCACTGTCTCGCTGCGCGGCTCGGCCAGATCGCGCGCGCTCATGAAGTTGTGAAGCACGACGTTGATACCACGTGCCTGGCCGCTTAATACACTCATCAGCCCGCTTGCTCCCAGGCCTTCCCGCTGCAGACGCCACCAGCTATAGCGAACGAGTTTCAGCAGGAAGCTTGGATGACGCAAAAGAATACTGAGCTCACGCACCGTCGATTCAAACGCGTACTCCCCGCGAGCACTGACGCCA
Source organism: Acidiferrobacterales bacterium (assembly GCA_046760105.1). Taxonomy (GTDB): domain Bacteria; phylum Pseudomonadota; class Gammaproteobacteria; order Acidiferrobacterales; family SPGG2; genus JBHIDJ01. The sequence continues at coordinate 26,045 of JBHIDJ010000010.1, forward strand.
CCAAAGTGCTGCAGTAACGACGACCAGAAGACACGGCTCCGCACGTCGGAGGGGATGAGATTAATGACGCGTCGCGCCGGGAACAAAACCAGAAGCGTCGCCACGCTATTGCAGTCTGGGTGACCGAACCAGAGGTTGTCACGCGGCAACTCGAGCTTAATGCCGGCGCAGATCGCCTGCCAGACGTCCGTCGGCGAGACTGGGTGATCCGAAAACCGCGTGCGGCCGACGTCGGTCTCGGTCTGGAAACTGACCGTGTGAAAGACGTCGAGGTGACGAGGATCGTGGATGAGCCAGCGCAGGATATCCGCAATGCTGTCTAGGTTGCGCTCGGTCACGGTCACGGTGTGAGCCGCTGACAACGCAACTCGGGTCTGCCTTCGTATCCGCAAGATCAGCTCGACGAAGGCCTTACGTAACGGGTGTAAATCGACCTCGCTGCGGAGCCCACGTAGTGGGTAACCGGGCCGTCCGGCTTGCGTGATGTCGATGTGGAGACCCACTTTACGCAGCCCGCCCTCTGATACCAACCGCGCGAGGTACTCGGGATGCTCGAGTAACACCTGTCCATGGGTCATCAGCATCGGTACGACCCCGACGTCGTTGGCGTGGCGCACGATGCTGATCAATTCGTCGGCCCGACCGGCGCGCCAGTAAGCATCGACCACATCGCCACCGGTGATCTGCAGCCTACCCCCGGGACCAATGAGGCGCCGATTGGCATCGATCTGTGCCTTCATCTCGTCGAGCGAGGGTAGCGGCACCCGGTTGGCACCCTTCGGTAAATAGCAGTGGGTGCAACCGAAGGAACAATAGGCAGGTCCCATGACATAGCCGCAGTGCACCAGGTGACGACCCAGGGCCTGCCAATCCGTTTTCAACTCGCCCGGCAGCTCACCCCAGCGCTCGACGAGCAGTGCACGCGTCTCCGCGGGAATCGGCTCCTTAAACGCCGCCAGCAGTCGTCCTATAAAAGACGTTTTCATCGGCAGAGGACAAATCCACAGAATCGTGCAGTATAGCGACCTTGTTCGTCAACACGCGAGCCTGCCTTGGGCGCTGACCCGGTCGACAAGGATATCGATTGCCGCGACACTTCATGGGGTCGTTGCGATCGGCTAGAACCGCCCGCCAAGCATCTGCGCGAGATCCTTGTCCATCTGGTTTCGCACCGTAGTGTAGAGTTCTTCCGACGTAAATTGCTCGCCCGGCAAAACGATATAGCGACTTTGGTCTTCAACCCGCTTTGTGGCGGCGCGTCGCATACGGTAGGAGCCAAATACGCCAAGCAGACCCGTAACCGTCGCACTATAAATGAACATACCCGCTGGCCCCACTTGACCCATGAGTGCGGCCGCGAGCACCGGCCCACTGGCGCCGCCGACACCGTACACAACGAGCAGGCCGCTTGCAGTTTGCACGCGCTTGTCTGGGTCCGAGAAATCGTTTGTGTGTGCTGCGGCCAATGAATAGAGCGTAAAGGAAAGCCCGCCATAGATCGCCCCTGCCGTGAACAACCAGCCTCGGGCCCCGGCTATCGCTGTCACGATTGCGACACACGCGATCGAGGTCGCGAGCGCCACGCCGATCAACACCCGCCGTCGGTCGATTCGATCTGAGAGGTGTCCTACGGGCCACTGCAAGAACAGACCCCCGAGGATAACGGCAGCCATGAAGGTCGAAGTCTCCGTTAGCGTTAGACCAATACCTTGCGCAAACACTGGCCCCATTGCGTAAAACACCGCGTTCACCAGTCCAGCGCAAAATGCACCCGCCAGGCCAAATGGGGAAGTCTTGTAAAGCTCGCGAAAGTGCATCCGCTCAGGCTTCGCAGGCATGGGTGCCCGTGCCCTGGTTAGCAACACCGGTACTAGGGCAAGAGAGAAGATAATCGACGCCACACTAAACAGATGAAACTGAGCTGGATCCGCAAGCGGTAGTAGGTACTGACCACAGCCGGCGGAGAAATAGTTGGTTATCATGTAAAGGGACAGTACTTGGCCGCGAGTCTCATTGGTGGCGCGTTCGTTCAACCAACTCTCGGTTACCATGACCATTCCGGCCATGCAGAATCCTGACAGCAGTCGCAACATGAACCAAATGATGGGATCGATCCAGAGTACATGAACGAGCGCCGAGGTCGACATGAGTGATGCGAAGGCGGCAAAGGCGCGAATGTGACCGACCCCCGCCACGACACGCACCGCATTGAGCGCGCCTAAGAGCAGACCGAAAGGGAAGCCGGCCATGATCACACCGACGACTTCCGTCGAGAAGCCCTCAATCTGGGTGCGCACACCCAAGAGGGTACCGAACAGTCCGTTGGCAAACAGCAGCAGCCCGTAGCTCAACAGCAGCGAGACCACGGAACGCACGGTCCTCAACATGGATAAACCCGCGGTTTCGATTGATGCACTGACTTAACTTGGACGCTTACACGATGTTTTCGTAACTAGACTATAACGATCATTTGTAATCAAACCAACGTGCATGCTTATTGGCGTGCGCGGCCCGGATCACCGCGAGCCCACTCATCTGTTATCTCATAATGACCAGCACGCTTTCTTTCACGGCTGGCCCCACCATACGCCTGACGCTAAACTACTTGCCCGTGGCTAATCGTGAAAGACGGATGCAACATCAGTCTGACGATCGTACGACTGAGAAGATAGTCAACACTAGGTTGAAAGTGTTGAGCTGGAATATATGGTGGCGCTTCGGTGCAGATTGGCAACGTCGACAATCGCTGATTCTCGAGACCCTGGACCGCACCGACGCGGACATTATCGCCCTGCAAGAGGTGTGGGGTGACCGCAAGCACAACCAGGCGCAGGAATTTGCCAAAAAGTTGACCATGCAGTGGACATACGATGCGGTCAATGAAATGGATGGGCTCGATTTCGGCAATGCCATTCTATCCAGGTGGCCGATCACCCGCCAGGCGAGCAGGCTCCTGCCATCCGTGCCAAGTGAAGACGGCAGTCGTGACTGCAAGCTGTTGTTCGTTGAGATCGATGGGCCACGTGGTTCCCTAGGCGTGTTCTCGACACACTTAAGCTGGCGTAACGAAGAAGGTCATATGCGCCAAGAACAGGTAAACGCGATACTGGCGTACGTCCGGGAGATCGAAATCGACAACTTCCCGCCCATCGTTTGCGGCGACTTCAACGCCATACCTTCATCCGATGAAATCAGGATGATAACAGGTGAACGCACCGCTAATGTGAAGGGCCTCGTGTTGCATGATGCGTGGACAGCCGCCGGCAATCTGGGACCGGGCTTTACCTGGGACAACCACAACCCGAACACGTTCGAAGCGCTGCAACCTAACCGTCGGCTCGACTATGTGTTTGTCGGACGGCCAAAGAGTAACGGTGCGGGTCATGTGCTAACGGCGACGATCATCGGCGACCAGCACAGCAACGGGCTCTACCCGAGTGATCATTATGGTGTGCTGTGTGAGCTGCGTTACTGAGATCCGCCCGGCAACCGCACTGGGCAGACCTCGCCTTCATTTCCTACTGGAACCCGCCAGCGCGGTGGCAACCCCGAGCCCAATAAAAACGGTACCGGCAAAATAGCGCTGCGCTCGCACTAAGCGCAGATTGCGCTTCAGCCAATCTCCGGCCGTGCCGGCCAATACGGCATAAAGTCCATCGCTGAGTATGCCTATAACGACGAATACCATCCCTAATAAGACAATCTGCCCGGCGACGGCACCTTTGGACACATCAACAAACTGCGGCAAAAATGCAAAAAAGAAAAGTGCTGTCTTCGGATTAAACACGTTAACCAACACGCTCTCGAAAAAAATCCGCACGAGCCTTTTGTGCGGGAGCGCTTCCGGCTGCCTCAGCTCGTCGCGCACGAGTAGCTTCCGAACTCCGAGATAGATCAAATACGCCGCGCCGAGGAGACCAATAGCGCTGAAACCCCAAGGGCGGCGGCACCAATATGAAACAGCGTGCCAACGTGCATGCCCACTGTTGCGACAATGCCGGCGCCACGCCCCTGTTCAACGCTGCGTGCGACGATGTAAAACACGGCAGGACCCGGGGTCACCAACAGCAAAAGCGCCGCCAGCACAAACAAGAACAAGGTTGATAGATCAGGCATCTGGTTCCGTCATTTCCGTGGACTCAGCCGTGACCACCCGATATGACGGCAAGGCGTGGTAACTTTTCACAGTTTTACCGTAAGAAAGTTCACAAACACTGTACCAGCCCCTGATGTAGTGTATCCCCTCGCGACCACCGTCGAGACGACGGGTGTCAGCAAAGCTTAGCACGAAAGGAGAACTGTCATGACGGGACAGCTATCGTATGGAGTATATCGGCACACAAAAGCCGGTTACAGCGGACCTGAACGGCGCCGAAAAGCAAGACGGATCCAACCGGACCGTCGCGACATGATACGTTGGGAGCCAAAAAAAGGGGATCGCCGCCAGGAACAGCGTCGTCGAGCTGAGGACCACGTATGGGATGCGATTAGATCCCTGTATTGATTATTCGACCTATACCGGTTCTCCGGTTATTCCCTTACCTCGTTTTCCCTCACCGACGACAAAGGAAAATCCCTGAGCGTACCTTGGGATCAAACCAGGTGGACTTGGGCGGCATGACCTGGCCCGCATCAGCGATCTCCATCATTTCCTCAATGGATGTGGGATATGCAGCAAATGCGACTTGCCAACCACGTTCACAGGAAACCTCCAGGGCGCTCATATCGACGGAACCTGGAATGTACTCCAATCGGGGATCGGATCGAGGATCGGCTATGCCCAGCAACGGGCTCAGCACCTGCTCTTGAAGAATGACCACATCTAAGGCTTGGGCTGGTTCGCCCACCGGCACGACCTGCGGTCGCACCGTGAGCCTGTACCAGCATCCGTCTAGCAGCATTGATAATTCCCCACGTGCTGTCGGCTGCGCGGCCTGAGCGGCATTGCATTGCAGTTTCTCAACATGGAATCCCTTTTCAAGTTCCTTCAGGAAGTCGGATAGCGCGTGCCCATTGAGGTCCCTCACGCAGCGGTTATACGGGCGAATTCTGAGCTGATCGTGCGGGAACATAGCCACGAGCAGATAGCTATAGGCTTCATCGCCGGTGTGATGTGGATTTTCTTGACGACACTTTGCCGCGTAGCGAGAGGTGGCGGCCGAGCGGTGATGGCCGTCGGTGAGATAGGTTACCGGAACCGCTGCGAACAATTCGATTAGACGATCTGTCGCCCTGCTGTCCGCTATGCGCCAGATTGTATGAGTGACGCCGTCATCTGACCTAAAATCCACGACTGGCTCTCTAATAGTCAACTTGTCGATGAGCACATCGATTTCATCGCGCTGACGATACGCGAGACAGACGGGACTCGAGCTTGCCCTCACCGCCTCCAGGTATTTTATGAGCCGCTCCTCATCGTCACCGCGGGTATGCTCATGCTTTCTTAGTTTGCCGGCGTCATACTCTGCGATCGAGATCTCAGCGACGACTCCGGTTTGAACGTGCCCCTCGACGGCGATTCGATAGATGTAAAGGCAAGGCCGATCATGGTAGACAAAAGCAGACTCGTCGATCAGCTTCTCGAGCTTCGCCGCATTCGACGCAAGCAGCTCCGCAAGTGTTGGGCGCTCGTCCTGTGGAAACTCTTGCAACGATCGTATGACGTTTAGGTAGTTTCGGGGGTGCCTTGCGGCAAACTGATGACGTTCCTGCGGTGTAAGCGAATCGTATGCCGGCGCAACGATTTCGTGTACCTGCTTCGGATCTACCAAGTATCCTGTAAAGGGTCTGATCGTTCGCATGGAATCCCCTGATGGTCGCACTGTTCTATAAAGGTACGACGGCCCGAAAGCTAGGAATTATGGCGATGGAATGAATCCATAAACTGCGCCAACACCTCAATACTCTCTTTTGGCATGGCATTGTAAATGCTGGCGCGGCATCCGCCGACACTCCGATGTCCCTTGAGATTCAGCAAATCTGCAGCCAAAGCTTCTGCTAGAAACTTCTTTTCCAGGCCTTCACTGGGTAAGCGGAACACGACGTTCATGTGCGAGCGGCACGTTCTGTCTACCGGACATCGGAAGTAGCCGTCGCTCTCATCGATCACACTATAGAGCAGTTCTGCCTTTTCCTTGGCTTCGTGTTCGATAACCTTAAGACCACCCTTTCGCTTCATCCACTTAAGCACCTTGCCCACCATATAAACGGCAAACACGGGTGGTGTGTTGAACAGTGATTCCTTGTCGTGGTGTATGTCGTATCGCAAATATCGAGCGATGTCACGATTTGTCTCGTGTAGTATTGATTTACGAATGAACACCATGGCCATACCGGCCGGTCCCAGGTTCTTTTGCACACCGCCGTATACCAGATCGAATTTTTCCCAGGGAATTGGGCGCGACATGTAATCCGATGACATGTCCGCCACCAGCGGCATATCCACATCGGGCCATTCGGGATAGCGAATGCCGCCAATAGTCTCGTTAGAAGTGATGTGCAGGTAGCGTGTGTTGTCTTGAAGTGCAATCTCGTCAGACCGGGGCATGCGCATGTAATTACAGTCCGCACCGTCCCAAGCGGTATAGATCTCGCCGTACGGCTGCGCGTCGGTAATGGCGCCCTTAGCCCAGGAACCGGAGTTGACATAGGCGGCCTTCTGACGATTCTTCAGTAAGTTCATCGGGACCATGGCGAACTGCAATGTCGCGCCGCCTTGAATGAACAGAACAGCGAAATCAGCAGGCGCCTCGTACACCTCGCAGGCGAGGGTTGTCGCCTCTCGATGAACCTCGTCATAATGCTTGCCGCGGTGGCTCATTTCGATCAGCGACATCCCGGCCCCCTGAAAGTCGACAAATTCGCGTTGCGCCTCCTCCAGTACCTCAAGCGGCAACGTACAGGGTCCTGCACAGAAGTTGTGCACGCGTCTTGTCATTGATTCCTCCAGTGGTTCGGCAACTGCACTAGGCGCCCAGCGCGGAACCGTGTCTATACCTTGATATTGACACAGTTAAGAACCTTACCGTTCGCAAAGGCGTCTAAGATCTCCACCACGCCTTCAGCAACCGCGTTTTGCGCCTGTGCGGTGGAAGCGCCGATGTGGTGGGTGCCGTATACGTTGGGGTGCTTGGCAAGCGCCGAGTCAAACGCCGCCTTGCCGGTCCCAGGTTCGTCGACATAAACATCCAACCCAACACGAACCCCCTTTTCCTCCATTGCCTCGATAAGGGCCTGCTCGTCCACGATATCGCCGCGCGATGTGTTGATAATAATAGCGCCGGGTTTAAGACGGGCCAGTAGCTCTCGCCCGATCAGACCCTTGGTATTGTCTGCAGCCGGCACATGGAATGACAGAATGTCACAGACCTCGGCGAGCTCATTAAGGTCGTTGACATATTGCACGCCTAACCCGGCGAGCCGCGCTTCGGCTGCCTGCGAGCGGTTAGGATTGCGAATCACGTGAACGCTAAGGCCAAAGGCGTGCGCACGCTCCGCCACCGCCATGCCAATCGCACCCAATCCGACGATACCGATGGACCGACCGTAGAGACCGCGGGTCTCGGAGTAGCGCTTTTTATCCCACTTGCCATTGCGAATGTCGGCGACGTTGTCGGGGATGTTCCGGTCGATGGAAATCAACAGTCCCAGCGTCAGCTCCGCCACCGCGATGGCGTTTTTGCCGGGCACGTTGCAAACATAGACGCCCTTCGCTGTCGCCGCCTGCTTGTCGATGGTATTGGTACCGGCGCCAGCGCGAACCACCAGTTTCAACGAATTCGCGGCGTTGAGCGTGTCAGCGGTCACCCGTGTACTGCGCACGACCAGCGCGTCGTAATCGTCGATCATGCGCGGTAAGTCGTCGCCCGTGAGCTCCGGATTGAACACACATGCATACCCCCGTTGTTCGATCTCTTCCAGATACGTCTCGGGAAATTTGTCGGCAAACAGAACTTTCATTGTGCGCGAGCCGGGCAGGTTGCGTCCCGCTGCCGCTGGCCGTGCCCCAGTGGCTTTGCAAGGCGGCAAGGCTGCGAAGAGTAAACTACCGCCGCCCCGCCAAGCAAGGACGCGCCCCCCTAAGCTGCGCGAATCCAGGGCACACGAGTCCTCAGGGCGCCAGCCCCGGGGCGCTACCACGTATGGCGATCGCGCCGGCCGCCAGGCGTCGGCACCCGTATTCAGTCAACACGCGGTGTGATCGTATGGTAACGTTACGCCCAAAAGACCCCCAAATAGCAAAGGATAGAAGGCTGTGAGTGACCCGCAACGCATGCTGATCTGGATGTTCTTATTCCTGGCCACGGTGGGGGTGGCATGCGCTCTGCTTCTGCAACCCCTGCAGACCGCCTTTGAGGCCAACCAGATCTTCAACGGCATGATCCTGGGTGTGCTGGCGGTCGGAATCATCATCAACTTCGTGCAGGTATTCAGACTCGGTCCCGCGGTGGACTGGATCGACACAATCCAGGAGGAAAATACGAGCCCGCTGGTGGACGAGACGCCACCGTTACTGGCCCCCATGGCGACCATGTTCTCGGGCCGCGATCAGCAGGGCTTCCGATTGTCTGCAATGGCCATGCGCTCGTTGCTGGACGGTATCCGCCTAAGGCTTGATGAGTCCCGCGACATCTCGCGCTACATGATCGGGCTCCTCATTTTTCTTGGTCTGCTCGGCACCTTCTGGGGGTTGCTCGATACGGTAGCCGGCGTCGGTAGTGTGATCGGCGGCCTCTCTAGCGGCGAAGGCGACTTGAGCGCGGTATTCGATGAGCTCAAGCGCGACCTCCAGGGACCCCTCACGGGTATGGGCACGGCGTTCAGCTCCTCGCTCTTTGGCCTTGGCGGGGCATTGGTGTTGGGTATCCTGGATCTGCAGGCGGGACACGCGCAAAACCGTTTTTATAATCATCTCGAAGAGTGGCTATCGGAGCTTACTCACTTGCCGAGCGGCGCGTTAAGCGTTGAGGGCGACGTACCGCTGCCTGCGTACATAGAGGCTTTGCTCGAACAGACGGCCGACAACCTGAATCGGTTACAGCGTACGTTGACCCGGGGCGAGGAGGATCGACGTAGCGTACAGAGTAATCTCGTGAAGCTGACTGAACAGCTCGCCGAACTGACGGATCAGATGCGCTCCCAGCAGAAGCTGGTTCTGAATCTCACGAAAACCCAAACCGATCTGCAACCGACGATGGCTGAGCTTGCCAACCAAGTCAGCGGCAGTTTCGCGGGCTATGAGGAGATGCGTGATCACCTTCGAACTGCGAGTGTGTCGCTGACACGTCTGTTGGAAGAGGTTTCCGCGGCTCGCAACGAATTTGCCGAGGAGCTGCGTAACGAAATTAGGTTACTCGCGCATAGCCTTGGAGAAAAGTCGCGTACACGGCGGCGTAAGGGGACGGCGGAGTAATGCCGGTGGTACGGAGATAACGCGACATGTTTGCAGTTACGCGCCGTGGCCGTCACGCCGTCAATGTCTGGCCCGCATTTGTCGATGCGCTCGCATCGGTGCTGTTGGTGTTTATCTTCATGGTACTCGTCTTCGTGCTGGCGCAATTCTTTCTGAACGAAAGACTCATCGGACGTGAACGCGTACTAGACCAACTCAGCCAGCAGGTTAACGAGCTGGCGAGTACGCTGTCGATGGAACGCGAGAAAAGCGCCGAGCTTGGCGCGACCGTGGAGGAACTCTCGGCACGCCTGCAAGCCACGCTCGACGAACGCGATACGCTCATACGTCGTCTTACGCTGACAACGCAAAGGGCGGAAACCGCGGAGACCGAGGCGGCAGGCCTTCAGGCAAAACTGAAGGAGGCCGAAGCCACCATCGCCGTGGACAAGGAACGCATCGAATTACAGCTGCGTGAGCTTGCGAGCCTGCAACAGGACATTGTCGCGCTCCGTCAGCTGCGCACTGAATTGGAAGGCAAGGTGGGTGAGCTTGCGGCCACACTCGAGCAGCGAGACGAAGAGCTGCTAGCTGCGCGCGACCGGCGCCAAGCCCTCGAGGCGCGCCTCGCCGACGAACAGGAACACACCCGGCTTGCGCAGATCGAGATCGACAAGCGTGACATTCGGTTGCGGGAGCTGAGCACACAGATCGCCCGTCTCGACCAGGCACTTACCGAAGAGAAAGAACTGAGTGTACAGTCGCGCGCCCGCGTTGATTTGCTAAATCAGCAGATTGCGGCGCTACGCGAACAGATCACCCGGCTGTCGGCCGCACTCGCCCTTGAGGAGGCCAAGATCAAAGGGCAGAAACTCGAGATCGCTGAGCTCGGAGAGCGACTCAATGTGGCGCTCGCCCGCAAAGTACAGGAACTCAACCGCTATCGGTCGGAGTTCTTTGGCCGCTTGCGCGAAGTGCTGGGCGATCATCCCGACATACGCATCGTTGGCGATCGCTTTGTATTTCCGTCGGAGCTGCTGTTTCCCACCGCTTCCGCCACACTCGTATCGGAAGGCAGACGACAACTTGCGCAGTTGGCGGAGACCCTCAAGCTCGTCACGCGCAAGATTCCGCCGGACATCGACTGGGTCCTGCGTGTCGACGGCCACACCGACCGCCGCCCGATTCGCACGGCCCGATTCCCCTCCAACTGGGAGCTCTCCACGGCGCGGGCATTGTCGGTCGTGAACTACCTGATCGCGCAGGGCATCCCGCCGACGCGATTAGCCGCCACCGGCTTTGGGGAGTTCCACCCGCTTGATGACAGATCTTCCGAAGAAGCCTACGCCCGCAACCGCCGCATCGAGATTAAGTTGACAGGCGCTTGACCTGGTTCAGGTACGGCAGACCCCACAGTTTGTCCATCCGACTGTGATTTATCGGGGTTCGGCCAGTTTCCCTTTCGCGCCCTTGTGGCCCCTGCGCGAACTCACAAGCCTCTGTACGCTCTCCTGGGATCCATAAAACGGGGTGCTAGACTCTACTAGAGTCGCGACAAGGGACACCAAGAACACCAAAATCAGCAGAGGCTGCAACAATAATGAAAGCAGTAATAACCCTTCGACAGCATGGTCTCGGAATCTCGATATTGGCCGGTCTATTCGCCCTGTGTTGTTTGTTTATCCTAGAAGTTAGGCATGCGCATGCAGCTGAATGGTGGCTGGGCGGAGCTATCGGAGCCGACTACAACAATTTTGACCCTATGGAGACACTTTCGTTTGAAGGAGGTTTATGGCCTGACAACAAAAAGTGGGGATTCCAGTATTATCTCGAGTTTGCTGACCCCTCCTGCGATGATGAGATGTGGACCGTTGGGACAGAACCGCTCTGGAGATTTAAGAAGCTCTACGGTGGAGTCGGGTTAGCCCTTTCTGACGAGCGGCTGTGCGATCGCGCGGGCACGAAATGGAACTTTAGTATCGTCTTGGGAATGAGAGTCACTAAACACTTCGATGTTCAGTGGCGTCACCGATCGCATGGCGACGATCTGGGTATCCGTACGAACACACCCAATGAAGGTGTGAATTTGATACAGCTACGCTGGCGCCCCTAATGTCTTCTGAAGACATACCAGGTCAGCAACGCCTCTACGCCAGCGATGCGGCCAGCTTCTGCTACGGCTGTAATTACACCTTGCAATGGTAAAGAACAAACCAAGCTGGACGGACAGCAGTCGCGCCACTTAGCCGCTTTTTGACTTCCTTTGTTATCCGCGGGCAACGGTCAGTAACTTACCGCTGCCGTCACGCAACGGCGGAACAATCGCAATCTGGTTTGCGCCCCTCTTCTTTGCCATTTGCGCCGCACTCTCTGCCCGCAACAGCGTGTCTTCCGGGCGTTTGTCATTTTCCGGGTCGACATAGGTCATGCCGCAGCTCAGTGTACAGTAGACCTCGCCCGCCGCGACCGTGCCTTGCTGCTGACGCATAGCGAAATCCTGCTGCAACTGTTTCAACCTGCCGCACATGTGGGCGCCCTTAGCATTATAGAAAATAGTGACGAAGGTGGACGTGCCCATGCGAGCGGCAAAGTCGCTCTTGCGGATTAACGCCTGCAGCGTGTCGGCCAGTATTCGCAGGGTCGCGTCCGCGCCCTCGTGCCCTAATACGTCGCTCGCCTTCTGGAGCTCATTGATCTCGAGGATGAGCAGACAGATATCGGTGTCGCGCTTGGCGAGTTCGAACGCATGACGAAACCGGTCGAAGAACAAAAGCCGATTCGGCAACTTGGTAACGTTGTCGGTGAAACTCAACTCCGCGATAGTCTTTTCCTTCTTGTGCAGATCCGTGGCGATGCGCTGAATGGCGGGCAGCAGTGCCGCCGTTTCCACAATGTTACATGCGGGCGCGTCGGTCACGAACGGTCCTGCCCCGATCTCACGCAAGAACCTTCCCACATGTTTGAGTTCACTCGCGGTGGTTCTGAGCACATTAAAACTGAGGAGAACCAGCGCCGCCACCACAAACACCACGATCCAAACCATTGCGCCTTTCAACAGGTAAGCCAAGATGTGGCCCGATGCGGGCCGGCTCATCTCTAGTCGCCAGTTGTTACCAGCAATATCGGCGTCCGCCCGAACCCAGCTATTGCCTCGGCTGACGCCGCCGACTTGTGCGATCACGCGACCGGAGGCATCCCGCACGACCGCGCCTTCGTCTGGTTGCACAATTTGTTCTAACGTGGCCTGTACAACCGCATCGCTGACACGTCCTTGATGCAGTGACAGCCGCTCGTCGAGAATTTGCGCATTCTTTTGCGCGAGTAGCGCAACGATCGCGGCATCGTGGCTTCGGGTCTGCTCGTGAACAATCCACAGCCCAGCCGCTATAGCCGCCACCATGGCTATGAGAATGGCGATCAGACTATAGTTCGCGTACTTTGCAAGCGAAAGTTGGAGCGGACCTTCCAAAGTCTTCATTGCTGCTTCCTAGCTTCAAAGGCTATGACGATCGTCTCAGTCGTGCTCAACGGTTGGCGTAGACCAATCCGAGTCACCGTCGGTGTCCGAGACGGGTTTTCCAATGCAATCTCGACCAGCGTGTTTAGCCCTGTAGAGGCACTTGTCGGCGAGCTGGATGAGTTCGACGGACTGATTCATGTCATTCAATAGTAATCCAACCCCAACGCTTATGGTGACGAGAATCCGCGTGTCCTCGAAAACGAATTCGTGACGTTTAATGGCTCTGCGAAGACGCTGAGCCAGGATGAGGGTTCCCTCTAAATCAACATCACGCATCAGCACAACGAACTCATCGCCGCCGTAACGGGCGAAGACGTCCGACGTGCGCAACCGCTTGCGGACAACCCGGGCCGCCTCTTGCAGAATCGCGTCCCCGGCCGGATGCCCGTGTGTATCGTTAATCTTCTTGAAGCGGTCGATATCAAAGAGCAGCAAGGACAAACTCGTGCTGTGCCGTCGGGCGTGCGCGTATTCGGCATCGATCCGATCCAGGAGATACGTCTTGCTATAGGTCCCGGTCAGGCCGTCCTTGATGCTGCGGTCAAAGAGTTCCTGCTGGAAGTTCCGTTCGAAGTCATCCTGGTAGGAAAACTTGAGAACAGAAACCGACCCGATCTGGACCTTTTCGCCGTCTTTCAGCGTGTGGTGTTTAATCGCACTACCATTGACGAACGTGCCATTACTGCTTCCCAGGTCCTCGAGTATATGGTCTCCGTCACGGGTCGTCGTAACCTGCGCGTGCCGCCGACTCACGCCGTCATCTTCAAGACGGATGTCGGCATCGAGCCCGCGACCGATCACCATCGGTCCCTCGACAGCGAGCTTGTACATCAAACCCACTGGCCCACCGGAGATAACGATGAAGTATGGATCCTCGCCGCTTCCCTTGCCCGGTACCTTCTTGACCGTCTTAGTTTTCGCTTCGTTGCCCATCGAACACTTGAAACATCAAAAACCTCTAATACAGCTCAGACCCTGTCTGCGGTCTCGCAGGGGTTTTGCAACAACTGTGCCACTAGCGATGACGGTAAAATAACGATAAAAGCCCGGGAAATAACCGCAGGCACGCAAGCCGCAGTACCGACAGGATTAGGTTAAAAAATAGCTGCTAATGCTGTCGTTCGCCAGCATACGCCCTTCGCCTCGCCACAACAGTTCCCCTATAACCCGTAAGGACAAACGCCACGCCCAGGAGCGACCGGGCTTTCGCTGGCGAGCCTGCGTGGCGGACGATGAACAGTCGCGCACGGTATACCGGCGAAAAGTCACGTTCGGCAGAGCTGGCAGCAACGGTCGCACCGAGACAGCGCTCGCCACTGATGCCTGGCCTGACTCTTGCAAGACCCTCAGACGTTTTCAGGATCGCCCACCAGTCCGGCAAACGGCGAACACCTCGAGAGTGAGGTAACCGGTTGAAGCGAGGTGATTATGTTAGGGACGTTAACTAAAACATCGAACGCAAAACCGTGTGACACAATTGGCACCCTGATCGGGGCCATGTCCGAATTCAAGGGCAACGTTGTTTTTTCCGGCGGGCTTAGGATCGATGGCAAAGTCAAGGGCAATATCACGGCGCAGGCAGGCAACAGTATCCTAATTCTCGGCGATGAGGCCGAAGTATGCGGGAATATCACCGTTCCCCATATCATCACTAATGGCAAGATCAAAGGAAACGTGCATTGCTCCCAGCGTATCGAGCTAGAGCCCAAGGCTGCAATTCACGGCGATGTGCACTGTAAACTAATCGAAATCGCCCTAGGGGCGACGATAAGCGGCAGGCTCATACAGGAAACTGTCGAGGGCACGGAAAAGAACATGGTCACCCAGCTCAAGCCGGTGGCCGCACCCGGTGACGACACGTCGCGGAAGGGCATACCACGGCGAAGTTCTTAGCGAGACGCCGCAAGGCAGGCAGACGGTGCGCTCGAGGTACGCGCCCGCCTCCGGCTTAGCCAATCAGAACAAGGCACGTAAGAGAAATGGCCGGGTGATCCTGGCCGGCTGAAGCTCATAGACGGACTTAAGCCGATTTCTCTTTTGGCGGTGTAAACGCGGAGTCCAGCGAGGCCAGCAGAGCACCAGCGTCATTCAATAAGTCGGCGTAGCCCTGCGATCGCTTGATTGCATTCAAGGTGTCAAGCACAGACGTACTTTCCAAGGTATTGCCCAGTACGTAAGAACCAGTCTTGCTCTCGAAGTTGGGGACCAAAACCAAGAATTCGGTGTCTAGCGTATATGGTGCCACTTCGATGACGATGAAGGTATCGAAAAGAACGACATTAAACGCCTTATTGTATTCCTCACCCTCGATCGTAACTAACAGCTCTGCCTTATCCTTAAAGAAATTGGAGGCTGATACCTTACATCGTGTGCCATCAAGTGTGATCTCATTGATCTGAGCGGACCCCACATAATTTGTCATCCGATATTCGGAGAGAAATCTTGCCTTGGCACCGATTAATTCTTTGACTGTCTTTCTTCTACGACTCGTTAGCTCTAATGTCTCTTGCCGTGACTGTTTCATAATAAAGGAGATCTGTGAAAACCCGTAGATTCGAGCGACTAATAAATACATATAGCCTATTCCCGACAGAATTCCAGAACGATTAGCTACCTGGACAAACGTGCGTTATGGCTGAGTTTCCAAAGCACAGGATTTTTAAGGCATTAAATCATTGAGACCTTCCAGACATGAGCGTCGGGCGCCTGCGCGACAAGCGATGGAAACCCAGACGAATCTGGTTCATGATGCGGGCGGCGCAAGCGCGGAGAACAGAAAATGGGTTGCTGTCATTACTTCACCCCGACCGCAGGCGGGGCCGACGTCTTCACGGTGGAGATGCCGCGGATCACCTTTGGGCGCGGTGTGCTGGCCGAGGTGGGGGAGCGGGCGCGCGCCCGGGGAATCACCCGTGCGGCACTTTTCACCGATCCCTATCTTAAGGGCTCTGAGCACGTCGCGCGCGCACGCGCGACGCTTGTCGAGGCCGGCGTCGATGCCGCTCTTTACGCGGCGGTGCGGATCGAGCCGACCGACGCCTCGGTCCTGGCGGCAGCCGAGTTCCTCAAAGAGGGCCGCTTTGATGGGGTCATCTCGGTGGGCGGGGGCTCTGTCATGGACACCGCCAAGGCAGCCCTAGTCTACGCGCAGTACCCGGCGGGCTTTCCCACCTACTTCGCCCCCCCGGTGGGCGATGGCCAGCCGGTGCCGGGAGCGCTCAAACCGCACATCGCCTGTCCGAGCACCACCGGCACCGGGGCGGAGGCGACCGGGCTCGCGGTGATCTGCTTTGCGTCGCTCAACACCAAGTTCGTGCTCGCGAGCCGCCACATCCTGCCCGACGAAGCCCTTATCGACCCCGCCTGTGCCGACACGCTAGCGCCGATGGTGGTGGCGTCCAGCGGCTTTGACCTCTTGAGTCACGCGCTGGAATGCTACACGGCGCGCGCGTACACGCGCTGGGCGAAGGTCACACAACCCGGTGCGCGCCCCATGGTCCAGGGCGCGAACCCGTGGAGCGATCTGCACGCACGCGAGGCGCTGCGCATCGCCGGGCAGTACCTGGAGCGCGGCGTGGCGGACGCCTCGGACCACGAGGCCCGCGACAACTTAAGTTGGGCGGCAACACTCGCTGGCATGGCGTTTGGAAACAGCGGCACGCATCTGCCGCACGCGCTCTCCTACGCCGTCTCACACCTGGTGCGGGATTTCCGCGCCAAGGACTACCCGGGTGAGGGCCCGTTCATCCCCCACGGCATCAGCGTCATCGTGAACTCGCCCGCGGTGTTCCGATTCACCGCCGAGGCCGCGCCTGCGCGCCACCTGGAGGCGGCGTACTGTCTTGGCGCCGACGCCGCTGACGCCACCCCGGAGGAGGCCGGCGAGGTGATCGCCGCGCGCATCATTGCGCTTATGCGCGCAACCGGCATGCCCAACGGCATCGGTGGCGTGGGCTTGACCCGCGATGACGCGCACGCGCTTGCTCAGTCGGCCGTTCGCCAACGCCGCGCGATCGGCAATGCCCCGCGTGATGCCGCACAGGCGGACATTGCCGGAATCTTCGAGCGGGCGGTAGCCTACTGGTAGGGGAGTAAGGTTTAGGAGGATTTCGAGCTATGAGCCACGGCGTGCCAAGAGTACTGCATCGCCATAGTGGTTAGGAAAGGGTCGAGCTTACCGCGGTCCGTCCGGTGTCAATCCCCGTGCATTACACTCGGAAGCCAGAGCGCGATTTGTGGAAAAAATATAATAAGCAAAAGACCGATCAGTTGTATGACCATAAATTGAATAGATGTCTTTCAAATCCCATTCCGGCACCACCCCTTTAAGAAAATAGGCGGATAACGCCACCGGCGGAGATAACCATGCCGTCTGCAGGTTAACGGCAACCAAAATGCCGAACCATGTCAGATTAAATCCGAGTTGATCAATAAGCGGCAAGAGTATCGCGACATTACCAGACCATTTGTCACTACAATAACGGTTCTGCCGGCGGCAGATCGCCGGTTCAGTTTGCCATACTGCCCAAGGATCTCCAATGGCTCTACCAATGTTTGATTATATTGTTGTCGGTGCCGGCTCCGCCGGATGCGTGCTGGCCAACCGCTTGAGCGCGGGCGGTAAGTACAGCGTGCTCCTGCTCGAGGCGGGGCCAAAGGACGACTACTTGTGGATCCACATCCCGATCGGCTATGCGAAAACGATGTTTAGTTCGAAATACAACTGGTGCTTTTACACCGAGCCCGATCCGGGCATGAACAATCGTAAAGTCTACTGGCCGCGCGGCAAGGTACTCGGCGGTTCGAGCGCGATTAATGGCCTGATCTACGTTCGGGGTCAGCCGCAGGACTACGACCACTGGGAACGCCTCGGCAATCAAGGTTGGGGATGGAAAGATGTCTTGCCATACTTCATCAAGTCTGAGCGCAATCAACGCGGCGCCAACGCGTATCACGGCGCTACGGGTGAGCTTGGCGTATCGAATGTCGGCGAGCCAAACGAGCTGGCAGAAGCGTTTATTGCCGCCGCCGAACAGACCGGGTTTCCGCGTAATGACGACTTCAACGGTCAGGTGCAGGAGGGCGCCGGCTATTATCAGCTCACGACCTGGCGCGGTTGGCGCTCAAGCACGGCGGTCGGCTACCTCAGGCCGGCACGCACATGGCCCAACCTGCGCGTCGAGATCGAGGCGTTTGCCACACGCGTTCTATTCGAGGGCAAGCGCGCAAAGGGTCTTGCTTACAGCCAGAATGGACGGGCGCACGAAGCACACGCCCATCGCGAGATAATACTCTGTGCTGGCGCCATCCAGTCACCGCAATTGCTGCAGTTATCCGGGGTCGGGGATGCCGGATTCCTCAGGCGGCATGGCATTGAAGTGCTTCATCACCTTCCTGGCGTAGGCCAAAACCTCCAGGATCATCTGCAGGTCCGCGTGATTCATCGATGCGCCAAAGCGATCACCACGAACGACGACATGAAGAGCGTCGCCCGCAAACTCAAGATGGGTATGAAGTACCTGTTGTTTCGAAGCGGGCCCCTGTCTATCGGCATTAACCAGGCGGGCGCGTTTGTGCGCACGCGCGATGAGGTCAGCAGACCCGATATCCAGTTTCACTTCGCTGCGCTCTCCGCCGATATGCCCGGCGCCCCGTTACACACGTTCTCCGGTTTTACATCCTCGGTGTGCCAACTGAGGCCCGAAAGCCGTGGCAGTGTGCTGATCAAGTCGCGCGATCCATTCGAGGCACCGGCGATGCAACCGAATTATCTGTCGGCTGAGATTGACCGCAAAACCATTGTTGCCGGGCTCAAAGTCGCAAGAAAGATAGCAGCCGCGCCGGCGCTAAAAGCTTATATCATCGACGAGTATATGCCCGGTAAGGATATTCAGTTGGATGATGAGTTGCTGGACTTTGCGCGCAACACCGGTGTCACGATTTTCCATCCGAGCGGCACCTGCAAAATGGGTTCCGATCGCGCGGCCGTTGTCGACGACCGATTACGCGTGCATGGGATTGATGGATTGCGCGTCGTCGACTGCTCGATAATACCAACCCTGATGTCCGGCAACACACACGCGCCGGTGGTCATGATCGCGGAGAAAGCCGCTGACATGATTCTCGACGACGTCCGCAATCGTGGCTGATCTTGAGTTTCTACGGCGGTAATCGAACAGCTGCAATCCGTTCAAGCGAGCTGCGAATGCAGGTACTTGATGAATTTGCCGGCGTCCACATGAAAATCGTTGAAGATCACCCGCCCCGACGGATCGATGATGATTACCCACGGGGTACCGCCAGTTCGGTAGCGCCGCATCGTCAAGGGACGATGGTCGCCGTCTGGATCGCCGGGGTCGTGGCCCATGGTGATAGGCAACTGGTAACGCAGCTGTAACTTGCGGACACTCGCCTGCGTATTCACACTGAATCCCTCAAACACCGTCTGCACACCAACGACCGCCACCCGGTCATCGTCATAGAAACTGTCCGCCACCCGTTTGAGCGCCGGGAAGCCATAAGCGTGACAGCCCGGGCACCAGTTTTGGAAGCATTTCAGGTAAATCCACTTGCCACGTGCTTGGGCGACGCTAAAGCGCGTGGGCTTACCGTCCTTGTCAATCCAGTAATCCACTTCGAGTTCCGGCGCTTGTTGACCGAGGATCCCATAGCGGGAACTCACTGATGCGGCGTCCGCACGTGGCCGATATCCGAGTGTTGAAATCGCCAGCACTGTGGCGGTCGACGTCGCATAACGCAGCCAGTGCCGTCGAGTTAGGATATAAGTGTGCTCCGCCATGTCGATCCCCCGAACGTTTGTGTCTTGGACCCACTCATCCATAGAAATTCCCTTCAGGCACGGACGGATCGATAAAGATACCGCTGTCGCTATCGTTGCGCGATGCCCGCTATCTTTTCACCACCGTCAGCTGCTCGCACCGAAACAGGTCCGCCCATCAGAAAGCCATCGCCATTAGTCGGGTTGTAGCTGACACGCTGCCTCGAATATTTGCAAGCTGTGCATACACAGCTTCACTTTGCACGCTTTAATGTCACCACTAGACAGGGAGGTCATATAAATGAAACGCATAAGCCCCCACAAACACATTACCGTACTTTGCCTCAGTATGGTCCTCGTCATCAACGTCGACTTCGTGTCTATAAGCCTTGCAGCCGACCCTGGCTTCAGCGGACCGGCGTGGACCAACCGCGTCATCGTCAAATTTAAACCTGCGACAGTCGTCAGTCCGACCGGCGCTGAGATCAGTCAGCCGCTTGCGCTTAGCGCGCGCCGCGCACAGATTACCAGCATGAGTGCCCGCTTGGGGTTTAGGTTGAAGCACCGGCGCACGTTAGCCACTGGCGCAGAGGTGATCGAACTCGATTCGTGGAAGCCCTACAGTGAGGTTGGCAGGATATCCAATGAGCTGGCTTCAGATCCTATGGTTGAATACGCCGAGCCAGATCGCATGATGTATCCGCAGTTCACACCCAATGACGCGCGGTATAGTGAGCAATGGCACTATTTTGAAGCGACCGGCGGACTGAATCTGCCGGGTGCGTGGGACAACCATAATGGCGAAGGTGTCGTTGTCGCTGTACTCGATACCGGCTATCGACCACACGCCGATCTGAACGCCAATATCGTCGGTGGTTACGATATGGTCTCTGATACGTTTGTGGGCAACGACGGCAGCGGGCGTGATTCGAACCCCCAAGACCCAGGCGATTGGACAGATACCGGTGAGTGCGGTGGTGGACAGCCGCCTAATTTCAGTCGCAGTTCCTGGCATGGTACCCATGTCGCAGGCACTATTGCCGCCGTCACCAACAACGGTCTGGGTGTTGCCGGTGTCGCCTTTGGTGCGAAAGTCCTACCGGTACGGGTGCTGGGCAAATGCGGTGGTTTTACGTCCGATATTGCCGACGGCATTGTCTGGGGGTCCGGCGGGACGGTGAACGGCGTGCCGACCAATACCAACCCGGCCAAGATCCTGAACCTCAGCTTGGGAGGCGGCGGCTCATGTGGCACTACGACTCAGAACGCGATCAATATCGCGCGCCAAAACGGCGCGACCGTGGTCGTCGCGGCCGGTAACAGCAACAGCAATGCGGCGAATGCGACGCCCGCTAATTGCAGTGGTGTCATTACGGTGGCCGCGACCGATCGTACCGGCGGCAAGGCCTTTTATTCAAACTTCGGTAACGTCGTCGACGTGGCGGCACCCGGTGGTGCGTCGAGCAACAGCATCGCGAACGGTGTCTTGTCCACTCTGAACTCGGGCACGACCACCCCGGAAGGCGACATCTATGGCTTCTATCAGGGGACCAGCATGGCAACCCCACACGTTGCCGGGTTAGCGGCGCTGCTGTATCAGGCAAAGTCTGACATTACTGCGGATGAGGTAGAGGACACCATCAAGAACACCGCGCGTGCGTTCCCGGCGCCTTGTAACGGGTGCGGCAGCGGCATCGCCGATGCAGCCGCCGCAATTGCCGCGCTGGTTGGCGATGGCGGAGACGATGGTGATACCAACGAGTCTGTTTTGGAAAACGGGGTGCCCAAAACGGACTTAGGCGCGAACCAAGATGGCGAGCTTCGCTTTACGCTGGACGTCCCGGAAGGGGCCAGCGACTTGGTGTTTCGCATCAGCGGCGGGTCCGGCGATGCCGATCTCTATGTGCGTTTTGGCACAGCGCCCACGACGAGCACATTTGACTGCCGTCCCTTCCGCGATGGCAACAGCGAGACCTGTAGTATCTCCAATGTGCGGGCGGGCACTTACCATGTCATGCTGCGGGGCTTCCGGTCATTCTCCGAGGTATCGCTGGTCGGCAGCTACACGGAGCCCGGCGACGGTGAAGAGGGCGCCTCATTTACGTTGGATGATATTTCAGCGCGTTTCCGCCGATGGAGACACTACAACCTGAACGTACCTGCAGGCATGTCGGTCCTTACCATCGGCATATCAGGTGGGAGTGGGGATGCGGATCTTTATGTCCGCTTTGGTTCGCGGCCCTCGACCTTCGCTTTCAACTGCCGTCCCTATCGGAACGGCAATAACGAGACATGCACATTCAACAACCCTCAAGCCGGGACGTGGTATATCGGTTTACGTGCTTTCCGCTCTTTTTCGGGTGTTCGCCTGACAGCGTCTTATCGCCCTTAACAGCCCCGCCATGCATTCGTGGGGCAGGGAGCGGGAGTTCATGGCGTACCCGCCTTTGCCGCTGGTTAGCTTTCGGCCACGTTCATTGACTGAATCCGGCGAAGAAGGGATAGTGTGATTCCTCGTCCGACGCTCCGCAAACCGATTACCAACTAGACAAGCGGGGAAACAGGGCCACCGCGGTGCTTGTACAGCAGTGCGGTTGACCTTTGGATCGCCACACGAGAGGTGGAATGAACAACACCAAAGTTCTCGCCTTGCTCGCAGGCCTAAGGGCGCTGTTTGGTGTGGTCGCGACATGCGCTCGGCGGCGAGAGCGGTATGTTGGTTGCGCTACTGTCCGCCGCCACGAACTGCAGAGCTTAAAACGACGACGCGAGTAACCTCGAGTTGAAAGTAATTATCTGTGGCGCTGGGGTCATCGGCGCGTCGATTGCTTACTACCTTTCCCTGCGTGGCGTCAAAGCCATCGTCATTGATCGATGCGGCGTAGGCGCTGCCGCCTCAGGCAAATCCGGCGGATTCCTCGCGCTCGATTGGTGCGACGGCTCGTCGCTGCAACCGCTGGCGCGAACAAGCTTTGCGCTACACGCAGAACTCGCGCACACATTGGGCAAGGACTATGGTTACCGGCGACTCGATACCTATCTTGTCGAGGCCAGCGAGCGCGGTTCCGTCGCGAAGCACGGACAACACACACCTAAGTGGCTAGATGGCCGCTGTACCGTGCGAACGGTACTGGGCACGCCGACGACAACCGCGCAGGTACATCCTGGGCAATTCACGCAAGCGTTGCTCGACGCCGCGCTCGCACGCGGCGCAACCTTCACCATCGGGTGTGTGCAAGGGGTCTCTCTATCGCACGGGCAATGCACCGCACGCGGCGTGATCGTCGACGGGGAGCTTCTACCCGCAGACGCCGTTGTCATCGCCATGGGCCCTTGGTCAGGGAAGGTGCCTACCGGTTTGCCGCTTCCACCCATATACGGACTGAAGGGCTACAGTATTACCGTGCGCCCGAGGGCCGATGCACCGGCCCACGCTCTTTTCGTCGAGTACCAAACCGCACAAGGGGAACAACATTCGCCCGAGATCTTCCCGCGTCCGGACGGCGACGTGTACGTCTGCGGTATGTCGGACGCCTCGCCTGTGCCGGAAGATCCGGATCAAGTTCAGGTCAGTGTGGAAGCGTGTGATACCTTGCAGCGTATGGCTGCAAGTCTGTCTTCAGCGCTCGTCGACGCGCAACGAACTCGCAGTCAAGCCTGCTATCGTCCCATCTGCGCCGATGGCCTGCCCCTGCTTGGGCGGATACCGGATGTTAGCGGTGCGTACGTGGCGACTGGCCATAACTGCTGGGGCATTCTGAATGCACCTGCGAGTGGCGTCGCGATGGCGGAACTAATAGTCAATGGGTGCTCGAAGACCATCGACCTCTCGCCGTTCGATCCCCGGCGCCTGCTGGGCCGCGGTGCAAGCAGTCAAGTCCGCACCTAACGTGTGCATGCAACTCAGGATGCACACGGCCAACTCGCTATCCGCTGGGTGAACAA
>JBHIDJ010000011.1:0-49542 GCA_046760105.1 Acidiferrobacterales bacterium
TCCTGCTCGCTGCCGAACAAGGCGTAAAAAACTACGGGCTGGAGCTTGGCCAGACGCTTCACCTGATCCAGGATGCAGCAGCCATTGGTGCCTGTGAGGAGCTTTGTCAGGAGTATCTGCAGCGTGTCGGCTACAACGATGTCTTTACCCCCATCACGTCGCTACATTGGATGGGTGCGTGGCCGCAGGACGAGGCGCAAGCCGCCACCTTAGTCTCCTATGGCGGCACGCTGGCCGCTATCGGTGGTGCGGTCAGCGTCACTACCAAGAGCACGCACGAGGCGATCGGCATCCCAACCCCGCAGGCTAATGCCGAGGGGTTGCGTATGACGCGTATGGCGATCTATCTCGCCCGCAACATTCGACTCGATGCCATGGAAGAGTTCCAGCGCGAGAAGGTGTTGATCGGGCGCGAGGTACGACCGGTAATCGATAAGATCCTTGAGATGGGCGATGGCGATGTCGCGGTCGGTACCGTGCGTGCGTTTGAAGCCGGGATCATGGACATCCCCTGGTCGCCGAACCGTCAGGTCAAAAGCCGGGTGCTCCCTGCCCGCGACGCCGATGGCTATTTACGCATCTTGGATCCCGCTTCGATGCCTATCCCCAAAGATGTGCTCGAGTTCCACGAGGAGCGCTTGCGACTTCGGGCCGAACGAGACGGCAAGCCCTACGATCACGAGCTTGCGGTCACCAGTGTGTACGAGATCTCTGAACCGCTTAACCACCTCGCCCCCTTCCCCTGGTCCAAGGACTGAATCCTTTCTTTACAGTTAAATAAGTGCACGACCGGCACGAGCCATCCACAGGATTGGAAAGAGGTTTTTCCCGCAGACGCTACCTGCTGGTGGGGATATACTGCAATTGAGCCGTCTAATCATCGTTATGCGCCATCGGTGTAGCGTCGCCAGTGAGTAACTTTGATCGAGTGCCGGAAAGTATATGGGCGCTTAGTTGTACGGTTGACGGTGTGCGACGAAGACGCCTTCTTAAATCACCCGCATTTGAGCGTATCGTCGGGAGTCTGCTAAGCCGAATGCAAGTGGAACGTATTAGGCGCGAAAGAGCGCCCGAAGGTCAGGCGGGTCATCGAAGCGTGGTCGTACTTCGTGTTGAACCGGAGGCGCTTGATAGGTTCTTCAACTCAGCCTCCGGATATCGCGCTCAATATCTCGTACAGCCCGAGTTAGGTAACAAAGCCAATTGTATTGTCATAGGCAAACTCCTACCGAAGGTCTTGCGCGCTCTCGATCGGCGCTCGAAGCAAGCCGAGCGAGCATTCGTAGAATCGTCGCTTTCGCACCCTTGGTCCAAGGTATGGATACATCAAGGGCTCTGGTTGAGAAGAGCAAAGCGAGAACATCGAGTCCTCCTAGTGCAGGCTTGGCAAGCGGAGATCACATCCAGGGACCACAGGCGTCGCAAATTGGCGCGCTGGGGCGCGCTAGCGCCGGCTCACGAGATTCATTTATTGGTAAAGGGCGGCTACCTTTGCCGCGGCGATGAATTGGACGTCGGTAAACCGCCGTCCATGCGCGCTCGAGAGCTGCATGAACTTGGTTTCACGTAGCTCCAGCGTGGCGCATAACAACCGGTTGCAGCGGACCGTGAGAGATAAAGTGCCTAAAATGAAACGTGGCCGTGCGGCCGCTGAACCGGCACGTTAGGCGGCATGGGGTCGGAGCGAGGCGTTTACGAAGGAAGAATAAGAAGAATAAGGGGTCGGGAGTCTTTTCTTGGCGCGTCCTGGAGTTCCACGAGGAGCGGCTGCGCCCTCGGGCCGAACACGAAACGACATAAGGAGGTCAGCGATTCTAGGTTTCTCGTATATTCTGCCTTACTTGCTAGGCTAGTCTCTATGTTCTTCGCTCTCATTGGTGGACTAATAATTCGTAGTTAATAATGGCGCCTAACAATTCGCTTGAGTTCGTTCGCTACGCTCAGTGGGACCGCACTAACCGCGCGGCCCTTCAGCACCACCGTTGGGCGACTTCTCATCGTTCTTAGATTCCCGAGATAGATATGACCACACAACCCCAAACCAAGTTTACTCAAAGCGGTGATGTCAGTATTGCCTATCAAGTGGTGGGTGATGGCCCGCGTGACCTTGTGGTTGTCCCTGGATTTGTATCGCATTTAGAGCAGGCGTGGGAGGATCCCTCATTCACTCGGTTTCTCCTGCAATTGGCATCCTTCTCACGCCTTATCCTGTTCGATAAACGAGGAACGGGGCTCTCCGACCGGATAACGGGTATACCCACCCTAGAGCAACGCATGGATGACGTTCGGGCCGTTATGGATGCGGCAGGTTCCCAGTGTGCCGCCCTGTTTGGCATCTCAGAGGGTGGTCCGATGAGTGTATTGTTCGCCGCCACCTATCCAGAGCGAGCTTCGGCCTTGGTCTTGTACGGAAGCATTGCCAGGGGCGCATGGGCTCCAGATTATCCTTGGGGGTCGAAGCCTGAAGATGAAGGAACGCAAGCATGGCTTGAGGGATGGCGAAAGGAATGGGGTGGCCCGTATGCCATCGAGCTTTGGGCCCCGTCCATGGCCGAGGATGAACGGTTTCGGCAATGGTGGGCCAAGTACTTGCGGCTGAGTGCGAGTCCATCTGCCGTTATCAATGTTTTTCGAATGAACATGGCCATAGATGTCAGAGCCATTTTGCCTACGATACATATCCCAACACTTGTCTTGCATCGGGTAGGCGACCGACCAATAAATATTGAGCAAGGACGATACCTCGCTGAGCACATCTCTGGGGCAAAGTTCGTTGAATTGACTGGCGACGACCACTTGTGGTGGGTGGGCGATTCCGAAGCCATTGTCAATGCGATTCAGGAGTTCCTTACCGGAGAGCGACCAACCATAGAGCTTGACCGTGTACTGGCAACGGTACTTTTCACCGACATTGTAGACTCGACCAAACGCGCGGCGGAGATGGGTGACCGTCGGTGGCGAGATTTGTTAGACACTCACAATGCTCTGACGCATAAAGAAATCAGTCGGTTTCGAGGACGGGCGGTCAGAAGCACGGGGGATGGCATTTTAGCGACCTTTGATGGGCCAGCCCGTGCCATCCGCTGTGCATTGGCGATCAGCGGCGAGGTACGACGATTGGGAATCGAAATCCGTGCAGGTCTGCACACCGGCGAGATTGACCTCATCAGAGAAGATGTGGGCGGCATTGCGGTGCATATTGCTGCGCGCGTGTCGGCAAAAGCCGGTGCCAATGAAGTGTGGGTTTCACGCACCGTCAAAGATTTAGTTGCTGGTTCAGAGTTCGAGTTTAACGAGAGAGGAGTTTACAGCCTCAAAGGAATTCCAGGGGAGTGGCGCTTATTCACGGTTGAACAGTGAGGTTGTATGAAGGAGACCGCCCAACCGGTCGCTGCATCGAACGCGCTGCGCTCGCCTGCGGCTCGCTGGCGGGCGGGTGACCTCCGACGTTAAGCGGCGCTCACGCGCAGGCAGTAACGCGCGTATCCGGCGCGCTTACAAAGGAATCTGACCCTGACATCTCTGCTATCCGTTGATATGCATCTTGCTATCGCATTCGCTCTGTTGAGCTTGTTATTCGCAGGCATAAACGATGTTGTCTTCAAGCGCTATTCACGCAAGGAGCGCTCAAGGGGCATGTACGTTTTTGGCATCGGTGTGGTATGGACTGTGCTTCAGGTCATTACTTTCAGAGCCCAAGGCATTCCATTCGCATTCGACCAGAATACGCTCCTTTTCGGATTAACGGCAGGAGTGTTCTTGACGATTTCTAATATCCTGTTGATCGAAAGTTTAACGCATATCGAAGTTAGCCTCGGTTCAACGATTTACCGATTGAATACAATAGGTGTTGTGATCCTTTCTGTCTTTTTCTTAAGCGAACCGTTAGGTCTTCTGAAATCATTAGGCATCGTCGCAGGTATCATCGGGGTATTGCTTCTTTATCAGAAACAAAGTGACTCTCACCATAATACTGTGTTTGTTGTTTTCTTTGCTGTTGCTATTGCTGCGTCATTATCTAGAGCAGCCTATGGCGTGAGTGCAAAGGCCGGGATATTGCAGAATGCAGACCCGAACACAATGCTGTTGTTGTTTTCCTCGAGCTGGATTGTAGGCGGCGCATGCTATGCCAAATTGCGCGAGAAACGCTTCCGGTTAACACGTAAGAAGGTCTTATACTCGCTGCTTTCTGGAATATTGGTATTTTTGATCGTCAACTTCTTAATGCTGGCAATAGAATACGGTGAAGCGAGTATTGTCATTCCCGTTGCCAATTTGAGTTTTGTCGTTGCCCTGTTTCTCTCGACAGCACTCAAAATGGAAGCGCTGACCGTAAGGAAACTATGCGCTGTAGGTTGCGCAGCGGCGTCGATTGCATTGTTATCACAAGCCTGACAGACAAGCCGAGTTGCAATTCTGCAGTCTATCTCCGGCGCTGCTATTTGCTAGCGCGAGCTATCCATTGGATTACAAAGGGGGTTTTACGTCAGGACACGGATTCCCGGCGGAGATATACTGCAATTGAGCCGTCTAATCATTGTTATGTTGCGAAATAGACGATGGAACAACTCAAGAGCGCGTTAGCTGAGTACATCTCGTCGCTTGGAGCAAGCGCCGCGAAGACACAGCGGGCGGAAGATCGTAGCAGGTACCAACAACATCTTGCGGCAGCCGCACTTATGTATGCCGCGTTAGAGAAACACCGATCAATAGAGAAACTGAGAGAGCTAGTGGCTTCGGAGCGTCGTTCATATGGCTGGGATTACCTGGATGGCTCTGAAGGAAAAGCAGCGGAGGTCGCATTTAATGCGTTTGCTAAGCTTGTCGAAACCGCAACATAACAAACCTTTTGAGCCGACGCCTGGGACAGCGACCGTTTCCTGACGTCTCGCGGCGGCGCAGCTCAAAGGCAGCGTTAAGCAGCGCTCGCGCCTGGGTGGTAACGCGCGCATCCGTTGCCAGTGTACGACTCAGTTCAATATCACCCCTCCAGTCCCAAGATGTCGATAAGATTATGGGAGAAGAAGCTGTTGCGCGTGTCTTCGTCGAACTCCGGATAGTTTTTCAAGTATCGTTGGACACCGCTGACGCCGCTTGAGTCCCAGTGTGGGTAGTCGCTCGTGTAGCCGAGATTGCGTCCCTCAAAGTACCCCATCGTTTCCTTCATCATGGGCTCGTCTTCCTCGAACGAGCATACACACATTTGTTCCTTGAAGTACTCAGAGGGCAACTTTTTCAGGGTGATCTCGCCCTTTGGACGTCCTTCGATATGCTCGTCCATGCGACCAAGGATATAAGGTACCCACGTCACGCCCGCCTCACACATCATCGCTCTCAGCTTGGGATGACGTTCAAGCACGCCATAGCCGATAATGGCGACAAGCGCAGTCGCCATCTCAAGCGGATGCGACACAACGTGTGCCATCCAGTAGACGTCGAACTTGTAGTCGGTGCTATAGGTGGCGTTATACGTTCCCGTGGCTTCATGGAAGAGCAGCGGCATTCTTAGCTCTTCCATCGTCGACCATACGGGATCCCACGCTTCGGTCCACCAACGCGCGTCCTGCATGACGTTCGGTCGCATCCACACCGCGCTAGCACCCATCGACTTGCAGCGCTTGATCTCCTCGACCGCCCACTTAGGTACGATTGGGATCCCCGCACACCACAGGTGGCGGTCGGCGACCGCGAAATCCTTACCCATCCAGTCGTTGTAGGCACGGACGAATGCATATTGCCTTTCCTTGTTGATGATGTCCGGAAGGAAAAGTCCAGCAGTCGGAATCCACACACCAATATCAACCCCCGTGATGTCCATATCGACGTCGCGATTTTCGCGAACGTGTTCGACTGCCTCGGCGTTGGTCATAGATTCGCCACGCGGGCGATAGTCTGCATTGCCCTCGGGACGGCCCATACCCCAGCCCTGAGGTTTCTGATACAGCCGGCCCTCTATCAGGAGTCGCGTGCCTCCATGCTCGTCCTCGACAATCCTGGGGGCGTCCGCTTTCCACTCAGGGTCAAGGTACTTGGTAAAAGCCTCGAGTGGCTCGATCGTGTGGCGGTCACCATCAATGACAAAATATTCCTGGCACAGCTGTTTCGTTGGCTGTCGGTAACGATCCGCCACCGCCTTGTAACGATCTTTCGGGGAAAGCTTTTTTGCCGGTTGCGCCATTTTTTTTACCTCCGGTACCCTATTACATGTGGATCAACCTCTAGATTAGAGGTGAAGCGGAATCGAACGAGGTGTCGAGATGGATTAAAGTCTGAATTTATTCTTCCACCAAGCGCCTATGAATTCTATCAAATACCTGACAAGAAGAACCAGGTCTGCCCGAACGTGAGGGCGGGCACAGGATGATGGATAACGAAAGGCATGACGGTTCAAACCAGGGGGCACCTAGACGTATTGGGATCCATTCCGATCCAGTATCGCAACGCGATCTTACAGCAGTGCAGCAGATTGCGGGTTCGGAGAGGTGAGATCCTGTGGGCCCAGGGAGATCCGACCGAATACGTGGTATTTCTGGCAGAACGGATCCTCATGTCCACCTACCATAGTCCGAACGGAAAAACGGGCGTGACGCTGGTGGCGCTCACGCTTGAAACTCGGGGGACCTTCGAACGAGTATGCGGTATCCTTCTTGCTCTTTCAGAAACATTCGGGATAAATAGTGACGACGGTGTCCTGATAGATTTGCATCTTACCCATGCGGATGTGGCCGCTATGGTAGGCGTGTCACGGTAATCCATGAATGCGACGCTGCATGATTTAGAGAAAAAAGGGTCAGTCAGTCTAAAACAACGAAAAATAACTATAACCGATGAAACAGAGTTGAAAACACTTGCATACAGATAGCACGGCTGGGAACGAGAAGTACTTTCGAGACACCGGCGCGACCCGGGATGCGCGGCAGCAACTTAGCTTGCTGATCGACCTGGAACGTTGTACCGGCTGTCGAGCCTGTGAAGCCGCCTGCAAACTTGAGAACCGGTTGGCAACAGGCATCTTTCGTAACCGTGTCTACTGGATACCCCCAGCTGACAAAGAGGAACGGTTCGAATTTATGGTCAGTGTGTGTCAGCAGTGTACGCGACCGGCATGTCTGCGTGCCTGTGGGGCTGGAGCGATTAAGAAGGATCCCACGACAGGTGTGGTGGAGATTGACGAGAAACGGTGTACGGGATGTCAGGAGTGTGTGCTTGCTTGTCCATACGGCGCGATGAGCTTTGACTATCGGCGCCATCTAGCGCAGAAGTGTGACCTGTGCGCGGATCGCAGACAGGACGGTCGGGGTGGACCGGCGTGCGCCGCTGCCTGTCCGGGGCGCGCCATCCACTTTGGCGACCGCAAGGAGCTGGCGACCCAAGCACGTGCGGCAGGACGCGAAATCCGGAACATCGATCACTTTGGCCTTGTCCCGTCCACGATCTACCTCGAACACCTTCCGCGGCAACGCAGCGATAGTCCTAGCAATGGCGATATCAAGAAATAAGACGGCACCCGGTGTGGACACCACTCGGGGAGTTTATGCACCTACGGAGAATGCTGGATGGTTAAATCGTTTCGGCAGCGAATTGGGGAGAATTGCCAAGGCGGCGTTGCTCGGGCGCCCCGGGCCAGAGCAGCACCCCTATACGGCGCTCGGCAAGCCGCCGCGGGCGGATCGGGTGATCATTGGCGCCTGCCCCATATGCTTCAACAGCTGCCCGGTCAAATATCACCTCGCCGGCGACCGTCTCACTACCATCACCGGGGTCGAAACGGATCCGGTTAGTAAAGGACGGCTTTGCCCTAAGGGCCAGTTCCAGATCCAGATGTATTACTCGCCCGATCGGCTTACACGCCCACTCAAGCGTGTCGGTCCGCGTGGCGAAGACCGATTTGAGCCCATCGATTGGGATCAGGCCCTAGATGAGGTGGCGGATCGACTGAAACGCGTTCGCGAACGCTATGGCTCCAAGGCGCTCGCGATCTTTACCGGCACGCGCTCCAGCTGGATGAACAAGGCGGGAGGAGCGGCCCTTTTCGCCGAGCTCTTCGGGACTCCGAATCAGGAGGGGACTGCCCCGCTGTGTGCGTCGGCTGCAAGCCAGGCATTCATGGTGACCCAGGGATGTGGGCCAGGTGGCAACAGCTTCACCGAGACCGATTTGGGTTCGGCGACTTATTACTTGTTGGTGGGCGACAACATGGCGGAAACCCGGCCGGTGTATTTCGGCCTTATCCATGATTGCCGTATCAACAACGGCGCGCGCATGGTGGTGGTCGACCCGCGACAATCGGCTACCGCCGCCAAAGCGGATGAATGGATCGCGATCCGCCCCGGCACAGACATGGCCCTGGCCTTGGGGATGATGTTCCATCTCGTTGAGCGAGGTCTTCTCAATACCGCGTTCCTTGAGCGACGTGTGGCGGGCTGGGAACGCCTATGCGAGTTCCTGCGTGAGATGGCCTACACACCGGCGTGGGCGGCATCGATCACCGAAATTCCGGAAACCGTCATCCGCCGGCTGGCCGAAGAGTTGGCGTCGGCCGAGCGGGCGGTGATCTTTGGAGGCAAAGGGCTAAACCAGCACACCAACGGGTTCCAGACTAACCGGGTCTTTCACATGTTATGCCTGTTAGCCGGGCACTGGGGCCGACCGGGAGCCGGGTTTATGAACCTAAACCGCGGTCTGCCCTTGTATGCGCATGCACCCGACGGTCGTGCGCCACAACGTGGACCAGCGCTGCGCAAATCTCCTTCAGGCTGGATCGATGCAATGGTTACGGGACGTCCTTATCCAATCAAAGCCTTTATCACTACCGGCAACCCGCTCTCCACATGGCCCGGCCAGGCAAAACTCCGCGAGGCGATGGAGCATCTCGATTTGGTGGTCTATATGGAGCTGTTCCCGCACGCAACGTCTTACTTCGCGGACTACGTTTTCCCTACCACGTCGGCGGTCGAAGCTGGGGACGTTAACCGCTCCAACGATGACCGCCGCGTTGGCTGGATCGAGAAGTGCATCGACGGACCGGGGGAGGCCCGCTCTGATCTTTATTTTTGGATCGAACTCGGCAAGCGCTTTGGCTTTGATGATGTGTTAAGAGATGAGTACAAGAACGATCCACCCCGATTTTGGGATGAAATGATGATTAGCGCACAAGGCGTGCAAGGCCTCACGACGTCGCGCATGAAGGCAAGCCCCTCCGCCTGGATCCGCGGACCGATCCCGGAGCCTGGGGACGCCGAAGTAGAAACGCTGTTC
Source organism: Acidiferrobacterales bacterium (assembly GCA_046760105.1). Taxonomy (GTDB): domain Bacteria; phylum Pseudomonadota; class Gammaproteobacteria; order Acidiferrobacterales; family SPGG2; genus JBHIDJ01. Next base: position 9,259 of record JBHIDJ010000011.1, read on the forward strand.
CAGGAGGGGTCTACGTTTCCCGGCGACCCTCGGGGACGTTGCGTGCCCACCCCGACAGGCAAATTCGAAATCTGGACGGAGGCGCTGGAGGAAAGGTTCCGTCCCTACGGACTGTCTCCATTGCCGCAATTCTATACGGATCCCGACCAGCTTGTGGACCTGCCACATCTCGAGTACCTGGCGTCGGACGAGGAGGAGGGAGTACCGTCTCCGATCTGGAATGGGCAGGCGTTCACGCGGCCTGTGCGAATCGTTTCCACTCCACAAACACGTAACCCGGAGTACGACACCGAACTCATCAGTGGTCGACCGCCTGCCCCCCATTTTCACTCCTGGACCCATTGGTTCTGGCAGGCAAACGAGATGTGGCCCGAGCAGTTTGTGATGATTCATCCCGACAAGGCCGATCAACTGGGGATACGAGACCGGGATCGGGTAATCATTGAGAATCAACACGGCGCCATATCGGCCGTGGCATGGGTCCATCCTGGGATCCGAAAGTCAACGATTTTCGTGCCGATCGGCTGGGACGAACGGCAGAGGGGCGATCCCGCCGCGTCGGTAAACTGGTTGATTGATCACCATTTGCGCGATCCGATTTCGGATCAAACCAACATGAAGTCCCTTCTCGTGCGCTTACGCAAAGCGTGATAGCACCGGAAAGCAGGCGGCTTGCGCTGTTTGCGCTTGGTCTTGCAACGCTCTGTGTGGTGTACCTGCTAGCAGGCCCGCGCTGGCTTCCGTGGGATCTTCGGCCAGGCGCCCCGTTTGCTCACGTGCTCGGGGTTATTGCCGGCCTCCTCTTGCTCGCGAGCCTGTCCTATCTACCCGTACGTCGTTCAGACACTTCGAATTGGGCCAAGCCTCGTGCCCAGCTTCTACACAGCATAGTGGGGACGATAGGTACTGCCCTCGCCATCGTGCATTCGGGAGCGTCGCTTAGAGAATGGTCTGCCCTCGTGCTGCTAGCTATCGTGGCGCTGCTTGTGACGGGGCTTTACGGTCGCGTCATCTCCCCGCTGCGGGTTGGCAACACATTCGGCCGCGCTGCCGTCCCGTATGCGCCGGTGGTCAGAGAAACGCACGCTTCGACGTATCTGGCAGAGTTAGTGGAAACCAAACGTCGACTGCTGCTGACACTGGAGCCGGACGCCAAGGAGGCGGAATTCGTGTTGAGAATGCATCACTGGGTTCGCCGGCCCCGTCTTGCTTCCCGTTACCACCGTCTCGCCCGAGCGGAGCGTCGCCAGCTGGCAGGGGTAGCGGCCAGCGGTACGCATCAGATCGGTCTTATGGAACGCCTCTGGCGCGGACTTCATCTGGTGTTTGCCGTGCTCTTTGTTGTAGGCCTGCTCGCCCATGTGATTACGACTGTCTTCTTTGCTGGCTACGTGGCAGACGGGCGGGAAATCTACTGGTGGCATTTGACACAGTGGTGACCGGCGTGTGCTTATAGCCCGACTCCATCTAAGAAACGACACGCCCAATCAAGCTCAAACCGGTAAGTACTAACATCGCCAATAAGCCCTTGCGAAATGTCTCCTGGTTGAGTCGTCTTCTCAGCAACTGGCCAAGCGGAACTCCCAGCATCAAAGGCACAGTCGCAAGTGCCGACCACAGCAGCTCTTTTCCGCCCATCACACCGAACGTTCCAAGCGCAAACGTGAGCGGAATTACGCTGCAAAGATAGAGTCCAGCAATCGTGCCGACGAACTCGTCCTTAGGCAACCTAAGCGCGGCAAGAAACATGACAAGCGGGGGTCCGGCGATCGTCGACACGCCGCCCAAGACGCCGCTCGCTAATCCCACAATAAGACCCAACCACCGTTCCACTTGCACGCGTACTTGGAAATCCGCCCTAATGAAACCCGTGAGCGAAAAGACAATCACGATCGAGCCGATTATTGCGTAAAGCACCCGCGGATCGGTCAGTGTGAGAATCTTGACGCCGATAAACGTGCCGATGATCATCGTAATAATCAGCAGCCGAAATCGGCGAAGCGTTGCGAGAAATTGCCCGCCGTATAGGGCCTGCCAGGAGTTGGCGACGAGAATCGGGATTGGCATCAGCGCGACCGCTTGCGGCACCGGCATGACAAGCGCAAGCAACGGAACCGCGACGAGCGGAAGGCCGATGCCAAGAACACCCTTTACGACGCCCGTCAGTACGAGCGCGATGCTGCACCAAAGAAGCATGAAGGCCGTCAGCTCGATCAAGGGTCGACTACCGTTGTCAACATATGCAAACAGCGAAGCGTTCGTAGCGGTGACGACTGGAGCCTATGTCAACTCCCTGCGCGCGGCGGCGAGCGACGACGTCAGCAACTGACAAAGGGGAGCAGCGGTCAATACCACGAGGCCGACTATCATAAGAGTTGTCGTCACCCCGGCGAGGTCGCTGATCACGCCATAGACGAGCGGGGCCGCCGCGCTCGCTGCGATCCCGATGGTGTAAAACAAGCCAAACGCTCGTGACTGACGTTCGGGGGCGGTGAATTCGGCAACGGTGCCATACAGCACCGAGGAGGTGCCGTTCAGCGCGAAACCAACGACAGGAAGAAAAACAAGCGTGGCGTCAAGGGATAAAACCAGAACCAGCAGTATGCCACCACCAGTGATCAGCTCGGTGAGAATCGCAGTACGCACAATGCCGAAGCGAGCCGCACCGAGACCGCAGAGCACCTTGCCAGCGGCGCCGCCGGCAAAGACCAACGCCAATGCGAAGCCTACCGTCTTCACTTCCGCCCCCTTTGCGATTAACAGAAACGGAAGGAAGGTAAGAAACGCCGTGCGCGTGGAGGAGTCGATAACACCGATCACTGACAGCACTTGGAAGCCCCGGCGATGACGGATACCCCATCCGAGTTGCGCTGTCGTAGCGACGTGCTCCTGCGCCAGCGTCGGTCGTGCTCCAGCGGCGAGCGCCTTCAGCACGAAGAAGATCCCAAAGGCAGCAGCGACACCGAGGGCGCCATAGGCCATCGCACTGCCGCGCCAGCCAATGGCGGCCACGCCCAAGGCAACGAGTGCCGGTACCGCAACCTTGCCGAGGTCACCGGTGAAATTGTACGTGCCAAGAGCGGCGCGGCGCGCGCCATTGGCGTACGTCCTCGCTACTAACGCCGAGCAGAGCGGGTGCTGGGTGGCCGACCCTAACCCCGCGAACAGCAAGCAAACGAGCAGCGCAAGGAATCCGCTGGCGAAACCGAGGGCAATGAAGCTCAACCCCGTGATCACGGTGCCTATCGCGAGCAGTCCGCGCTCACCTACTCTTTCAGCTAAGAATCCTGCCGGTAGCTGGAGGCTCGAGAGCGCTCCCGAATAAACCGTCTTCAAGATTCCAACCTGCGTCAGCGAAAGCCCGAACGCCTGCGCCCAAACGGGAAAGAGCACGAAGAGCGCATCGGAAAATCCATCGTGTATAAAGTGGGTGGTACCACAGGTTGCCAGCGTGGCACGCGCGCGGTTTCCTTCTCTTTGGTTGGCAGTCACGACACCTCGAGCAGCAGCTTGCCTTTGGTCTGCCTGTCCTCGATGGCGGCGTGTGCCTCGGCGGCCCTGTTCAACGGAAAGATGTGGTCGATGGTTACTTTTAGACGTCTGCTGGTAAAGGCTGCGAATAGATCGGCTGCGCGCCCGTTGATCTCAGCGGCGTTGGCCATGTAGTGCGCGAGGTGTGGTCGCGTAAAGAACGCAGAGCCGGCTTCGGCCAGATCCAACGGCTTGATGCTTTCTACCATCCCGGAACTGCCTCCGAAGTTTGCACACACACCGCGCGGCTTAAGGCAGCGAATGCTGCGCGCGATCGTTTCTTTGCCCACGGAATCATAGACCACATCGACGCCATGACCATCTGTTGCATCCATTATCACTTCGCGAAAGTCCACTTCCCGATAGAGGATAGGTTCGGCGCCTAGGTTTCGCACGATCTCCGCCTTTTCCGGACTGCCCACTGTTGTTAACACTCTGGCACCCCGCAGCTGGGCGAGTTGTATGAACAGTTGGCCGACCCCGCCTGCTCCGGCGTGAAATAGACACGTGTGATGCGGGCCCAGGGGAAATAGCGAATGGGAAAGATAGTGTGCCGTACAACCCTGCAGCATGAGGGTTGTAGCACTGTCGAGGGGGATAGGGTCGGGTACCTTTACTAGCTTCCACGCCGGTACGATCGCGTATTGTGCATAGCTACCACGGCTCAGACAGTAGGCGACACGATCACTCGGTTTTACGTTATCAACACCGGGCCCTACTGCTTCCACCGTGCCACCACCTTCCATCCCGAGAGTGATCGGCAACTCTGAACCGTACGTATCAGAATGGCGATACTCGCCTTTGCGCACGTAGACGTCGATGAAGTTCACGCCGGCGTAGCGAAGATGCACCAGCGCCTCACCCACGCCGGGCTCCGGCGTGGGTATGTCGACTAGTGTCAAGCGGTGCCGGTCACCGTAATCGAAGATCTGGACGGCTTGCATAGGTGGGGGATTGTCTTCACGCGCTCAGCGCATCTGACACCGCCGTGCCGACCGCGGAGGGGGTGTCGAGCACAGTGACCCCGGCCGTCTCGAGCGCGCGTCGCTTTGACTTATAGGATCCGTACGCGCCCATCACGATCGCACCGGCGTGACCCATACGCTTACCGGGCGGTGAGGCGCTGCCCGCAACAAAGGCGACCACCGGCTTTTTCATCCCGGCCGCATACTCTGCCGCCTGTTCTTCAAACGCGCCGCCAATCTCGCCGATGATAACGACCGCGTCAGTGCGTGTGTCCTTGTCGAAGTCTTGCAACGCATCGTGCGTGGTGGTGCCCAGAATCGGATCACCGCCGATACCGATAAAAGCAGACTGACCGAATCCGGCGCGTACAAGATTCAGACACGCCAACGTACCGAGGCTCCCACTACGTGAAATCACACCGATCGCGCCCACGCGGAATACTCGATCGTTGAAGGCGGGAATGAACCCGACGAAACATTCCCCGGGCGTCACTAAACCCGCGGTATTGGGACCCAGCACGCGAACGCCGTTATCACGCGCTGACGCCAACAGATACATCACGTCTTGCACGGGTATGTGCTCGGTGAGGATGACGAGTTTCTTTGCACCGGCATCAATAGCATCGAGTGCTGCAGCCCGCGCCGCTGGTGGTGGAATAAACAAGACCGATACGTCAAAACCTTTCGCCTCCATCGCCTCGCGAGGGCTGCCAAATACCGACACACCGAGGTGAGTGATGCCGGCCTTCTTCGGATTTACACCGCCCACGATCTTCGTGCCGTACGCCTGCATGCGCTCGGTCCAAAACGTCGCCTGGCGGCCGGTGATCCCCTGCACGAGTACCCTTTCCTCGCCACGCACGATCATGTCGCAGCCTCCACTGCAGCTCGTACCGCGTCGTCCAGGGCATCAAACGGCTCAATAGCCAGCCGTTCACGCAACATCTGCACCGCCTCGTCCTCTCCGGTACCGTGCACAGTAAAAAAGACGGGTACCGTCGGCTTGAGCACCTCCCATGCCGCAATAACACCCTCCATCATCACGTCGGTGCGCGCCACTGCACCACAAAAGTTGACCAGTACACTTTTCACGCGTGGGTTGGCAAGCACCAACTCAAGCGCCGGTTCAGCTTTAACGTACGCATCGCCACCAATCTCGAGGAAATTGGCCGGCGCACCGCCGTGATAGCTGACAACATCAAGGGTTGTCATCGTCAGTCCAGCGCCATTGGCCAGCACACCTACATTGCCATCGAGTTCGATGTAGCGCAGCCCGACCTCACGGCTCCGCCGTTCAAGCTCCGTCATCGGTTCAGGCGTCCCATGCTTTGCTAATACCGGCTGACGTTGAATCGCAGAGTCGTCGAGCACGAACTTACAATCGAGCGCCACGAGCTCACCACGCTCGGTCACCACAAGTGGATTAATCTCCAAGAGTTCGGCATCGCACTTGTGATACACCTGATAGAGCTTCACCAACAACTCTGTAAGCGGATGCTCCGCACCCTCTAGCTGCAGGCCTTGGATCAATCCTTGCGCGTCCGTTTCATCAAACCCAACGCGGATATCGACGGGTTTGCGCCGTACCGCGTCCGGCTGCGTGACGGCCGCCTCCTCGATATCCATCCCACCGAGGGTAGAGAAAAGCACGAGCGGGCTCTTCGACACCGGGTCGTTTAAAACTGCCGCATAGAACTCTTGCTTGATCGCCGCCTGCTCCTCAACGAGCACGCGTTCAACCCGATGACCACTGATCTCCATGCCGAGGATGTCTTCTGCCGCGGCCTTGGCCTGCTCGGGGTTGCTGACTACCCGCACGCCACCGGCCTTTCCGCGTTTGCCAGCCGGAACTTGCGCCTTGATCACCGCGGGCCCGAGCGCCTGTGCCGCTTGCGTCGCATCATCGACGGTGCTTGCCACAATGCCTTTGGGGGTTGCGATGCCGGCCTCGGAAAGAAGCGGCTTTGCCGCGTGTTCCTCAAAGTTCATCGGACGCTTACTTACCGTAGCGAGACCAGTAAGGGCCGAATAGATCTTCCTCGGCGGGCTTGTCTTCCGGGATCACTGTACAAAGGTGGGTAATATTAATGAAATGGCGATAGTTCAAATTCTCGCTGATACTGTTGCCGCCCCAGGTACCACAACCCATGCTGAGCGTGAAGTTAAGACCGCTGTCAAAGCCGCCACCGTTGCCGAAGGTGTGTGCCTGGTTGACCAAAACACGGACGACCTTGATTTCCTCGGCGAGACGACGCGCGTGTTCCATATTCTTCGTGTGGATGCCGCAGGAGTGGCCGCGCCCGACGTAATTCAGAATCTCCTGAGTGCGCGTAACCGCGGCATCGAAATCGGCCGCACGATAGACCGTAAGGACCAATGAGAGTTTTTCATCGGAAAACGAATGGTCTGGGCCCACACCATCATCCTCCACCATGAAGAATCGAGCCTTCTGTGCTGCTTCGGAAAGCCCGACTTCGCGTGCGAACACATCGGCGTCCTTCGCGATCAGCTTGCGATTCAATCGCCCATCGACCCACAAGGCATCGTGGATACTCTGCTTTTCCTCGGCATTAGCAAGGTAGCCGCCGACCGTTTTGAGTGCGGTGATTGCATCTTCGTAAATATCATCGAGTATTACGACCGAATTTTCAGATGAGCACGATGTAGCGTTGTCGAAGATCTTGGATGCACAGACTTTTTGTGTCGCGTCTTTGAGGTCCGCGCTTGAGTCGATGATGACCGGGACATTACCGGTACCGACACCGATTGCTGGCGTGCCGCTGCTATACGCGCTGCGAACATTGTTCTGAGAACCCGTTGTCACCACCAGATCACACGCCTCCATCAGTGCCTGGGTTAGGGCTTTGTTCACTGGGGCCGGCAAAACCTGAGTCAAGTCTGGCGGCAGTGGGATCTTTTCGAGTTCTGCGCGCATGAATTCGACAGCGCGGGCAGTGGTCGTCCACCCGGCCGGAGATGGTGCGATGATAACGGCGTTGCGACCCTTTATCGCCATCATCGCCTTATTCACGGGGGTGGCAGCCGGATTGGTTGAGGGGGTGACGGCAGCAACCACACCCACCGGCTTGGCGTATTTCACGATGCCGTGTACGGGGTCCTCCTCGATCACACCCACCGTCTTGACGCGCAGCAGGTCACGCAGGGCGCCAAAGGTCTTGCGTTGGTTTTTTGTGATCTTGTCGGACACGTTGCCAAGCCCGGTATCGCGTACCGCGGCTTCGGCGAGCTCCTTCGCGTGCGCAGGCTTATAAAGCGACCACGCGATCGCAGTAACCGCCTCGTCCACGCGCTCTTGCGTCGCATCGGCAAACTGTGCCATTGCAGAGCGGGCGCGAGCGACGAGGTCGCTAACAACTTGTGCTTCAGAGCTACCGGTCCCTGACTTCGCAGCTGCAGTTGGTTTACCCATTGTCTCTACCCTTCTATATCAAGGCCGGCTGTCTGCAAAACCTGGCGAAAGGTATCTGCATCGACGTTCCCGCCTGAACACACCACCGCCACCGTTTTCCCTTGGCAGTCATATTTTCCGCTAAGGGCCGCGGCCAGAGCGACGACCCCACCGGGTTCCACCACGAGCTTCAGGTGGTGAAACGCAAGCGCCATCGCCCGTGCGGCTTCCGCGTCGCTCACTACGAGTCCGCCGGCAAGATGACGTGAATTTATCGCAAACGTCAACTCACCCGGGATCGGCACCAACAAGGCATCGCACATCGAGCGGACATCGTCGCGAATATGCAGTCGACGGCCTGCCGCCAACGAACGGGCCGTGTCATCAAAGCCTTCAGGCTCGACCGCATACACCGCTGTGTCAGGGCTCCTCGCGGCAAGCGCGATCGCACAACCCGCGATCAGGCCGCCCCCACCGCAGGGTACCAGCACCGCATCCAGCTTTGCGTCTCGCGCCGCCGCTTGATCCGCGATCTCTAATCCGACCGTACCCTGGCCGGCGATGATATACGGGTCTTCGTACGTCCGGTCGAGGGTAGCGCCGCGCTCGGCCGCGATGTGCTTTGCCAGCTGCTCCCGGTCTTCACGGTAACGATCGTATAAGCGCACTTCGGCGCCGTAGGATCGCGTGTTTGCGAGCTTGATGGCGGGGGCATCGTCTGGCATCACAATCAGCGCCGGGATACCGAGAATTTGTGCCGCCGCGGCGATCCCTTGCGCGTGGTTGCCGGAGGAGTAGGCAACGACACCCTGTGACTGTGCCACAGGATCAAGGCGCGAAAGTCTGTTAAACGCGCCGCGGAATTTGAACGCCCCGGTTCGTTGCAGCATCTCCGCCTTGATCAATACTCTGCCACCGGTCAACGCACTGAGGGCGGGCGACTCGAGCAAGGGCGTTACTACCGCCTCGCCGCGAATGCGGGCCGCCGCATCGACAACGTCGGAAAAGGCTGGCGCTGTGAGCGACGCGCTGGACTCCGCACGCTTTATGTGCTGGCTATCAGCGGCAGAATCGGGCTTACTCATCAAAATACCTCGGTGGCCGACGATCCGTTCAATTGTGTATCATGCCTTACAAATCGCAGATGGTTCGCTGCACGAGACGATACGTGCAGATGAACCCGCGGGACGTGCGTCGATTCTATCAGCGCCGGCAGCAGGGGCAAGCTCGTCTTGTCGTAAACCTAAAACCCGTCGCCCATTGACCAACAAATCTGAGCAAAAGGATCAATCCGTGACTAGCGCCTTGTTCTCACCGATAACGATGCGGGAGCTGCAGCTTGCGAACCGCGTCATGGTATCGCCCATGTGTCAGTACTCGGCGGTGGATGGCTGTGCGTCCGATTGGCACCTCATGCACCTCGGACAGTTTGCGGTGTCGGGCGTCGGCCTACTCATGATTGAGATGACTAATGTCGAGCCGCGTGGCCGTATCAGCCCCTACTGCATGGGACTATACAGCAATGCGAACGAACAAGCGCTGAAGCGCGTGGTGCAATTTTGCCGAAAGCACGGCGAAGCGAAGATCGGCATCCAGATTGCTCATGCGGGCCGTAAGGCTTCCACCCTACCGCCGTGGGAGGGTCGTAAACCACTGCTGCCGCCCGAGGGCGGCTGGCAAACGGTGGCGCCTTCAGCCGTGGCCACAGGCACGGGCGCGCCGGTGCCGAAGGCATTGGATCACAATGGGATTGCGTCGCTAAAAGATGCCTTTGTCGATGCGACGCGGCGCGCGGCACGTATTGGCTTTGATGCAGTCGAACTGCACGCTGCCCATGGCTACCTGATTCACCAGTTTTTATCACCGCTCAGTAACCAGCGTAAAGATGAGTACGGCGGTTCGCTTGAGAACAGGATGCGGTTTCCGCTTGAAGTGTTCACCGCAATGCGCGCGGTATGGCCGGTCGATAAACCGATGGGTGTGCGCGTGTCGGCCACCGACTGGGCGGGCGGTGGTTGGGCAATAGACGATACCGTGCGATTCATAGCCGAGCTTAAGGCCCACGGCTGCGACTGGACCGATGTGTCAAGCGGTGGGCTTGTGAAGCATCAGACGATCCCTGTCGGTCCCGGCTACCAGGTACCGTTCGCGGAGCGGGTGCGAAACGACACCGGTATCACCACGGTAGCGATCGGGATGATTACTGAACCGCGACAGGCGGAGGAGATCATTTCAACCGGCAAGGCAGACATGGTGGCGCTCGCACGCGGCATGCTCTACGACCCCCGTTGGGCATGGCATGCGGCGTTTGAGCTCGGCGCGGAGGTAACTTACCCGGTGCAGTATCTGCGCTGCCGGCCGTGGGTGCGCAACGACATCTTTTCCGAACGAGAGGCATCACACTAAGCCGCATGCGATTGACTGAACACGAACAAGCGATGCTGGCGGGCGAGTTGGGTGAACCACGACGTCTAGCAATCGCGCAGCAGATCGAAGTCGGGCGTTTCTTCGACGCCGAAGATTTTGTCGAAGTGAGTCAGGTTCACCTGATGGCCGATACGGAATCACTCGGTGAGGCGGGCGTCGCTTTCCTGGAGGAAATTGCGGGCTACCCGGACGACCAACGCCGCGTCAGGGTAGCCACCGTCACCGATCCCCGTGGTATCGACCTTTGTGCGTACAAACGGCTGAACCAGGAAGAGCGTTGGGCCGCGCTCGAGCGACGTGTCATCGAGGCATTTCAACGTTTAGGTATTCTGCTAACCAACACCTGCATTAACTATCAGACGATCCAACCGCCCGTCTTCGGGGAGCATCTCGCCTTTGGTGACACCGGGTCCGTCATCTACGCAAACAGCGTCTGTGGTGCGCGCAGCAACTTCGAAGGTGGGCCGGCCGCGCTTGCGGCGGCGCTCACGGGTCGTGTCCCGCGCTATGGGTATCATTTGGACAGACATCGTCGCGGAACCCATTTGCTTGAAATCGATATGCGACCGAAGGATCTGAGCGATTGGGGCGCCCTCGGCGCCGTGACCGGGCAACGAACCGGCTCTTATTGGGCCGTACCGGTGCTCACAGGAATCACGGGGGCACCGACGTCCGACCAGCTGAAACACTTTGGTGCGGCCTTAGCGAGTTATGGCTCCGTGCCCTTGTTCCACATGACCGGTGTCACGCCCGAAGCTGGTGATGCGAAGCAACTGTTTGAGGGATCCCTGCCAGCGCCAGTGAGAATTACTGAGCAAGACATCGAGCAGTTCTATCTCTCGCATGGCCGGCATGACGACAAAGTCGATGTCGTGGTGTTCGCGGCTCCGCAGCTATCACTGTTGGAGATGCGTCAAGTGGCAGAGCTCCTTCGCGATCGCCGTGTACATAAAGACACGTCGCTGATGATTGCGACGTCCCCCGAAATTAAATCAGCCGCCGATCGCATGGGCATCACGCAAACTATCGAAGACGCCGGCGGCGTTGTGCTGCAGGGCGTGTGCTTCTATCAGATGTATGCGCGCGAGACAGGTAAAGCGAATAACTGGACGCGTCTGCTCAGCAACTCGGCAAAGCTTGTCAATATCATCGCAGGCTATGGCTACACTCCAGTGCTCGCGTCCACCGAACAGTGCATCGAAGCAGCCGTCAACGGGAGGATGTAGCCATGGCGACGCGGCTCTATCGGGGGCATGTCGGGATCGGCGAATGCGTGACCGGGATTGCGCTCGTAGCGAAAGACAATTTCAGCGCGCGTTATGATCTCGATCGCATTAACGGGGTCTTTTCCCGCAAAGCCCATCAGCTCTACGGCCAAAGCTATGTGGGAAAGATCCTGGTGTTGAATATGGCTAAAGGCGGTGTCGCGACATCGTGGATGCTGCGCGAGATGAAATCGCGCGACATGGCGCCGGCCGCGTTATTGCTGAATTCCGCCAATCCGATCATGGCGCAGGGGGCGGCGTTCGCAGAGCTAGCGTTTATCGATCGCTTCGAGGTAGATATCACTGAGGTGATTAACACGGGTGATCGCGTAATCGTCGACCCAAAAAACGGAACGGTCACAGTAGAGGCATAAACGCGCTAACTCGCGGTGCCTTTTTCAGTATCCACGTGGAACCGGCCAAAGGTCGACGAAAACATCTTGCGGTGGCGCACGATGTTCAGCACGATGGTGAACAGCCCGAGGGCGATAAGAACGGCGGCGATGGGCTTTTGCAAGAGGCCGAGCACGTTGTAGTCAAGGATGACCATCGCCCGCGCAAAATGTGCCTCACCGATCTGGCCGAGAATCACCCCCATAACCAGCGCCGGGATCGAGTAGTCCCGGCGTCGCATGAAGTAACCAATAATACCGGCGATAAACATCGTGTAAACGTCAACGATGTTGTTTCGCAGCGCATAGGCGCCGATGGTCGAGAACAGTAGGATCCCCGGGCCTAGCATCGGGAACGGGATACGCAACAGGTTGACGATACCTTTGGCCTCGACGACACCGAGGAAGATGATCGCCAGGCTCGCCCAAAACATGGACGCGAACAGCACCCAAACAAGGTCCCTCGCCTCCACCATGATCAATGGACCGATATCCATGTCGTGCAGGTTAAACACCCCGATCATCATGGCGGTAAGGGCGCCGCCGGGAAGGCCGAGCGCGAGCAAAGGAATCATGGCCGCACCGGTGGCGGCGTTGTTCGCCGTCTCCGGCGCCACCACCCCTTCCGGTTCACCTGTGCCGAAACGCTCCGGGTGCTTGGACCAACGCACCGCCTCGTTATAGGACAGGAAGGCCGCTAATGTCGCGCCGATGCCCGGTAGCACGCCTGCGAAAAAACCGATGATGGCCGATCGGGCCACCACGAATTTCATGCGCCAGAACTCGACCATCGACGGATAGGCCACCGACACCTTAGGCGGACGATAGGTACCGGTCGTGAGGCGCTGGCCCTGAATGAAGACTTCGGTGACCGCGAAAAATCCTAGGATCAACGGAATGAAGCTAATGCCCCCCAGCAGATAGAGTGTGCCCATGGAAAAACGCGGTATGCCGCCGATGGGATCGGTGCCGACGGAGCCGATCAGAAGACCGATCAACAACGACAGCCAGCCCTTGGCGAGTGACTTCGTGCCCACCCCGGCGACGATGGACAGGCCGAAGAACACGAGCGCGAAGATCTCCGCTGGACCGAACGTCGACACGGCGAAGTCGGCTATCGGGCCCGTGAACGCCATCATCGCGATGGCCGACAGCGTACCGCCGATGGCCGAGCACGTGACAGCGTAACCGATGGCCTTCCCGGATTGGCCTTTGCGGGTCATCGGGTAGCCGTCGAACGCAGTCGGCGCATTCTCTACCGAACCGGGAATGTTAAACAGAATCGCCGTCACCGCGCCGCCGTAGACGCCGGAAACGTAAATCACGCCATAGAGCATGATCGCGTGGGTAGATGACATCCACGCCGTGAATGGCAACAGGATCGCCGCCAGCGTCAGCAGACTTAATCCGGGGACGGCGCCGAAGACGAGCCCGCCGATGAGTGCGCCGATAAAGATGACGATCCCGATGGGATCGGTGAACAGGAGCTGGGTGCCGTTGAGGAAATCCGCCATGCCTACCGGTACCTATTGAATGAGACCGAGCAGGTGACCGTTGATGGTGTAAAAGACACCGGCGCCCTGCGGGAGCGGGGTGAAAATGAGCTTCACGAATATCACTACAACCGCGGCGTACACACCCACGGTGACCGAAATGAGCGGGATCCACCGTCTCACGCCGAATAAGTACATATAGGCAGCCAGGAAGAACGGTGCCACCAACAAAAATCCCAACTTGTGCATGGCATATACGAAAAGGATCGGCACCAAGAAGACGAGCAATATCCGACCCTGAGCCCGCCACGTCTGCGCCGATACGGAGTGCGGCTCATCTGCGCTTGTTTGCTGGACAGAGTCCGTGCTGTCGCCGTCTTTAGTGAGGATACTGCCGATCATCATCACGAGGGCGGCCGCGGCAATTCCAATGAGCATCACCCGCGGCCAAAACGCGGCCCCCAACTCAAACATCGGCAGCGGTTCATCGAACTGGTAGGTCAGCGCGAAGGCCACGGCGCAGAAAACCAGCCAACAGGCGCTTTCGACGATACTGCGCACCGTTGAAGAGCGGGTTGCGGACAGATCAGACATCGTGACAGGAACCCTAGCGCATAAGAAATCGTCGCCCGTAAACGAGAAGACACCACCCGCCCGCGGTCAGACGGGTGGTGTCTGTATCTCTTATTTAGGGTATCGCTAGATCAGAGACCCGCCCGCACCTTCATGCCGAGGTCCTTGAACGCCTTGGTATAGGTCTTCACAGCGTCCTTGACCAGCATCCTGGTATCTTCGGCGCTGCGGAACGAGTCCACGATGTCCAGGCTCTTGCGCTTGACGAACGCCTGGTGCTCGTCCGACTTGTAGGCCTCGGCAAACACGGCCGCGAGGTAGTCGACGATCTCCTTGGGCGTCCCTTTCTTCACGAACAGTCCGCGATAGCGAATAAGCGGTTCCCAATCGAGCCCGTAGTCCTTACCGGCGGCCGGCGTGTCGGGATAAAGCGAAAGCCGCTCGGGCCAGACGGCCAGCACCGGCGCCAGCTTGCCGGCCTGTACGTGCTTGGAGACGTCACCCGGCTGCTCCATCAGGATATCGAGCTGACCGCCCATCACGGCGCCATAGCGCTCCGCCGGCTTGTCAAACATGACCTGTTTGGTCGTAAAGCCGAAGTGTTTCTCGACGACGGCCATGGTAACGATCTCCATCGGGATGTTGACATTGGATACCGTCATCTTCCCCGGGTTGGCCTTGGCGTGGGCCACGACCTTGTCGAAGTCCGGCTTGCCGTTGGTAAGGAAACGCTTATCATCGGGTTTGACGAAAAGCATGGTGGGCGCCACGTTCATGATCAGCAGCGGCTCCAGCTCCTCGACCGGGTTCAGATCGATGCGACCTTCCACATAGCGCGACGGCAGGGTGTCAATGTGCTGCAGGATGGTATACCCATCCGCCGGCGTCTGTAGAAAATCCGGCAGGCAGTTAAGCCCGCCCCCGCCCGGCTTGTTGATCTTGTTGATCTTGGCACCCATGATCTTGGCGCCGGGCCCGGCAATGGCGTCCACCGATTGGTCGGATCCGCCACCCTTGCCGTAACAGCAGATTACGGTAATAGGGCGTGACGGATAGTTTCCCGGCTTCTTTATCATGCTGCCTGCAATAGCGGGGCCGGCAATCAAGGCAAAGAAGGCACCGACAACGGCGCTCGCCCAGAGTTTCTCTAGAAGATTTGTGCGCACGGTTTCATCCTCCTCGGTGTGGTTGCTAGGATAATTGGCGGTATCGCGATAATTTATGGTTTTTATGGCCCTTGCAATGTACACCAACCGGCTGGTAGGCGCAAAAACAAGGCAAGGAAGGGAAATATGTCGAGGCAGCTACGCTTTGGCGTCCGTCTGAATATACAGGGCGAAATGGGTGCGGATTCATCCGCCTTTTCCTTCGCCCTCGACATGGCCCGCACCGCGGAAACCCTCGGCTATGACTCCATTTGGATCCCAGATCACGTGGAAAACGCGCATCTGCAGCGGGAGAAGCCGATCCTCGAGCATTGGACCACCCTGACGGCGCTTGGCGTCTTGACGAGCCGGGTGCGGCTTGGCGGACACGCCATGAACAACACCTTTCGTCATCCCGGGCTTACCGCGAAGATCATATGTACCCTGGATGACATCACCGATGGACGCGTCATCCTTGCGCCCGGATCCGGTTGGTTCGAGGCCGAAGCAAAGGCGTACGGCTTCCCGTGGGACGATCGTGCGGGCCGCCATCGTCGGCTCAAGGAATCACTCACCATAATAAAAAAGCTATTCACGGAACCGCAGGTCACGTACCACGGAGAGTACTTCAGTCTCGAAGGTGCTTACTGTAATCCCAAGCCGATACAGCAGCCGCACCCACCGTTCTGGATCGCCGGTGAGGGACCCCTTACGCAAGAACTGATAGAAGAGTTTGCGGACTGCTGGTTCATGTATTCGAAACCGCCGGCGCGGGTTGCGGAGCTAGTCGAGCCGATGCGGGAGCGGCGAACAAACTGGCCACTGCAGGTCGCACTGTCTTCAGTATGCCTGACGGGTAAGACGGAAACCGAAACCCGCCAGTGGGCCGAGATGTACGCAGCTGAGCGAAAGCATCGCTTCTCGGTGCCGCCTACGGTCGAGGATGTCCTCGAATCCAACCTTGTCGGAAGCGAAGGCGAAATGCGCAACCGCATCGATCAGTGGATAGAAGCGGGTGTGAACTATATCGTCATTCAGCCGATGCCCCCTATGAAAGGCATGCGGTCCTTTGGCGAGAAAATACTCCCACACTACCGTTGAATCGTAACCCCTGAGCAGTTGTCTCACCACCGATGCAGGCGTAGTGTTCTGACCCAGGCCTAACGAGAATCAAAAGCATCGCGTTATGCAACCTGCCGCTACCGATGAGATCAGCATTACGATCCGGCGAAGCGAAGCGCCGCTCGGCGCGGAGATCCTCGGCGTGGACGTCTCGCAAGAGCTGGGCGATACCGCCTTCAAGCAGATAGAAAACGCTTACAACAAACACTCGGTTATCGTCCTCCGGAATCAACAGATCAATGACGACCAGTTCGTACGGTTTGCCCGGCGCTTTGGTGATCTCGACGTCCACATTTACGAACAGTACTGGGTTCCGGGGCATTCCGAGATCATGATCATCTCCAACGTTAAAGAAAACGGTCACTACATCGGACTCGCCGATGCAGCACGAGTTTCCATCTGGCATACGGATACGTCATACCTGGAAGCACCGTCTCGCGGTTCGCTCTTGTATGCGCTCGAAGTACCGCACGACGACAGTGGACAGCCACTCGGCGATACGCTGTTCGCAAGCGGTTTCGCCGCCTACGATGCATTATCCGATGCTATGAAAAAACGACTCGAAGGGCTTAAAGCGGTCCATCGCTGGGCCGGCTACGAACAACCGAAAGAAAAGAGCGATGTAACGGTGGAGCTCAATAAAAAACAGCAAGCAGCGACACCCGATGTTATTCATCCCCTGATGCGCACCCATCCGGTTACCGGCCGCAAGGCGGTTTATATGAGCGATCTCTGCGTTGCCGGTATCGTCGGCATGCAGGAAAACGAAAGCCGTCAGCTAGTGAAGGAACTTTCTGACCATTGCACAGGTCCCGAGTTCATCTATGCCCACAAGTGGCGGGTCGGCGATTTGCTCATGTGGGACAATACCTGCACGCAGCACTTCGCTGTCATCGACTACAAGCCGTTGCAGCGGCGTCGCATGCACCGCATTACCCTCAAAGGATCCGTTCCGTTCTGAACCTTCGGAAGCTAGCCGTGCGTCTTAAGGAGAAAGTGGCGATTGTGACGGGTGGCGGGAGCGGAATCGGCCGCGCCATCTGTGTGGAGTTCGCTAACGAGGGTGCGGCCTTGGCGGTGGTAGACCGGAACGGGGGACACGCGGACGCGGTCGCACAGGAGATCGGGGATAACAAGGGCAAAGCGCTCGCCATCGTAGCCGACATCACGCAATCCAACGACCTACGGAGGATGACGCAAACCGTGCTCGATCACTTCGGTCAGATCGATATACTGGTAAACAACGCGGGCAGTCGCATCATCAAGCCGTTTATGGAGCACACGGAAGAAGACTGGCGGCGAATGCTGGACGTCAACCTGACTGGGCATTTCCTCTGCACACAGGCGATCCTGCCGGCGATGCTCGACCGAGGCAAAGGTAAAATCATTAACATGGCCTCAATTGCCGGCCTCGTCGGCCGGCCCAATCGCGTAGCCTACTGTACTGCGAAAGGAGGCATGCTCGCCTTCACGCGGGCGCTCGCGGTCGACCTCGCGGGAACGAACATCTGCGTCAATGCATTGGCTCCCAGCCTCATCGCGTCTCCACTCAACATGGATTTCGCCCAGGATCCAAGTGTCGGTCCACAGTGGGCCAAGGAGATCGTCATCGGCAGATGGGGTACGCCTCAGGACGTCGCGAAGGCGGCTGTATTCCTCGCGTCCGATGACTCCGATTACATCACCGGGGAGGAATTAAGGGTCGACGGTGGCTGGCTCGCCGAGCGGACGCGGGCGGGTGAACGTTAGTGCAAGAGCTTGCGAGAATTATTTGGTCAAGCCCAGTTCTGTGTACACGCGCTGATAATAAGTCAACACATCCGAGAGCAACTCCCTGGCGGCAGACGTTCCATAGTGGCTGTCGGCAAGTATGTAGCGATCTCTGTTGAAGGCCTGAAAGGCCTCGGATTCAAACCCCTGTGCGAATAGCCATTCCAGGTATTGCCGACGGTCTTTGGGGACATCGTTCCTTACATAGAAACCCCGGAAACGCAGCAGCGGCTTGAAGTTCGCCCCGACATCGGTCAACGACGGGACCTCGGCAAACGTCGCCGGGCGTTTCTTAAGCAACGTCAAGATTGGCTTGATCCGTCTGTTTTGCAAAAATGTGCGTACGTCCCCAGGCTGCTCAAAAAGCACGTCGACTTTACCGCCAGTCAACGCCGCGTATCGTTCCGCTGGATTGTCATAGCTCACCTGCTTGGTCTTGAACCCGAGCGCCTGCTCGAGCTTGATCATATTGATCTGCTCCATCGAGCCCTTTCTACCAACGTTGGCGACCAAGATCTTGCCCGGCCGAGCCTTGGCATATGCGAGAAAGGAACGCCAGTCACTGAAGTGCTTATCACCGGGGCGGATATACAGTTGGCTGAAGGTGACCTGGACAATAGCGAGCGGCGTCCAGTCTACCGCTGGGTTCTGCTTGATCTTTCCCGATGCATAAAGCGCTGCAATATCGTCGGTGTGCTGAAGAATGGTATATCCGCGAGCGCTACCGGACACGAAACCGGGTATCGCCGCCCGACCACCTTCGCCCGGCTGGTTAACGACTCGCACCGGGACGCGAACGAAGGGTTTGATGGCGGCAGCCATGTTGCGACTCACCTGGTCGGACCCGCCGCCGGTACCGTAGGGAACAATAATAATGAGATCACGCAACGGGTAGTTCTTGGGCGGCTTCATCGCCTCGGCAGCCAGCGCCGGCACGGTGAGACTCAACCCCAACAGCACGCTCACAAGAAAAGCAGCTCGCCCGTATGATGTTTTCATCGTAAGTTCCTCCCTCAGTCAACCAGCACTAGGCAGATGAGATTAGCTTTATTCCACCAGGAAGTACAAGCCTTTGCATTAGCTCTAACTTTGGTGGCGAAACGAGATAAAATGGCGCCAAGCTACGGGGTAAGTCCGGTGCGTATTGAGACTGGTCCCATAAGGCCTACTGGAGCTGAACCATGACCGTCGTGACCAAACAAGATTTCATCAGCAGCATTACAGACAGCCTGCAGTACATCTCGTTCTATCATCCCGTCGATTTCATTCGCGCCATGGGGAAAGCGTATGACGAGGAGCAATCGCCGGCCGCTAAGGATGCCATGGCTCAGATACTGACTAATTCGCGGATGGCCGCCGAGGGGCACCGACCAGTCTGTCAGGATACCGGCATCGTTGTCGTCTTCTTAAGAATTGGCATGGATGTGCGCTGGGAAACGGATCAATCCGTAGAGGATATGGTCAACGAAGGCGTGCGACGCGCGTACACCGATCCGGACAATCCCCTGCGCGCGTCCATCGTAAGCGACCCACTTGGGGCGCGCCTGAATACGCGGGACAACACACCCGCCGTGATCCATACGGAATTGGTCCCGGGTGACAAAGTGGAGGTTACTGTCGCCGCCAAAGGCGGTGGCTCGGAAAACAAGGCCAAGTTCGCGATTCTCAACCCGAGTGATGACATAGTAGATTGGGTGTTAAAGACCGTACCAACCATGGGAGCGGGTTGGTGTCCGCCCGGGATTTTGGGTATCGGCATCGGTGGCACGGCCGAGAAGGCAATGGTTCTGGCGAAAGAGGCCCTGATGGAGCCGATCAACATTCAGGAGCTTGTGACATGTGGCCCCAAGAATCGAATCGAAGAGCTGCGGCTCGAGATTTATGAAAAGGTCAATGCCCTAGGTATCGGTGCGCAGGGACTAGGGGGTTTGACCACTGTGCTCGACATAAAAATCCGTGATTACCCAACGCACGCCGCTTCCCTTCCGATTGCCATCATACCCAACTGTGTGGCCACGCGGCATGCTCATTTCGTCCTCGATGGCAGCGGCCCGGCAGACTTCCAGGCACCGCGGCTTGAAGACTGGCCGGATGTCACCTGGAAAGCGGCGCAGAATGCGCGCCACGTTAATCTCAACGCCGTCACCCGCGACGACGTCGTAAGCTGGAAGCCCGGTGAAACTTTGTTGCTGGAGGGCAAGCTACTCACGGGGCGCGACGCGGCACACAAACGCATCGCGAGTTTGTTTGCTGAAGGTAAGTCCTTGCCGAAAGGCGTCGA
Source organism: Acidiferrobacterales bacterium (assembly GCA_046760105.1). Taxonomy (GTDB): domain Bacteria; phylum Pseudomonadota; class Gammaproteobacteria; order Acidiferrobacterales; family SPGG2; genus JBHIDJ01. The sequence goes on from JBHIDJ010000011.1 coordinate 29,632, forward strand.
TTTCAAGAACCGGTTTATCTACTACGTTGGACCGGTCGATGCTGTAGGCAACGAGGTGGTCGGACCGGCGGGTCCGACGACAGCCACGCGCATGGATAAGTTTACCGACCTAATGCTGGAGAAGACTGGGCTGCTCGGTATGATCGGCAAGGCTGAGCGCGGTGCGCAAACTATTGAATCTATAAAGAAGCACAAGGCCGTGTATTTGATTGCCATCGGCGGCGCGGCCTATCTAGTCTCGAAGGCGATCCGTTCGAGCCGCTTGGTGGCGTTTGAGGATCTCGGCATGGAGGCGATCCACGAGTTCGAGGTCAAGGATATGCCCGTAACGGTGGCCGTAGACTGCAACGGCGAATCGATTCACAACACTGGGCCAGCGGAATGGCGCGCTAAGATCGGAAAGATTCCGGTGGCAATCGCATAAGGAGTCGCAGCTTCGATTTGTACTCTTTACGTCCGAGAAACACAGTCATTGCTTGAGAGAGTAGCAAGTAGCAAGTTCGAAGTAGCAAGTTTCTCAAACTCTTAGTGTTTTTCCTTGCCACTTGTTACTTTCTACTTGCTACTGAAGTCACATCATGTGCATCTTATTATTATCCCTAAGACAGCACCCCAAGTTCCCTCTAATCGTTGCCGCCAATCGCGACGAGTATTACGATCGCCCGACTGCGGTTGCGGACTTCTGGGAAGACGCGCCCGATGTGCTCGCAGGCCGCGATTTGTTGCAAGGGGGCACGTGGCTTGGGATTACTCAACAGGGGCGTTTTGCCGCACTCACGAATTTTCGCGACGCGGAGTCATATCGGGCTGACCGGCCGTCGCGCGGCCATCTTGTGAGCAACTTCCTGCTCGGCGATGAACCACCGGACACTTACCTCTCAAAGATCGCTGAGCACGCGGATCAGTACAACGGCTTCAGCATTATCGTGGGTCAGATGGGGACACTCTCTTATTATTCGAACCGTGAACAGCAAGTACACCCGCTGGCTCCCGGTGTGTACGGGTTGAGCAACCATCTATTAAATACACCTTGGCCTAAGGTCACGCGTGGCAAACAGGAAATCGGCGAGCTTCTGTCCGAGACCGACGGGCCCACACCGGAGGCCCTCTTTGCGACTTTAACCGATGGCGCTATCGCTGACGACGGAGCTCTACCGGACACAGGTATCGGGCTTGAAAAGGAGCGCTTGTTGTCTCCCCTTTTCATTACCGGAACAGACTACGGGACGCGTTCTTCCACGGTGGCTTTGATCGATAACGAAGGGGAAGTGACTTTTGTCGAGCGTACGTTCCAGCGCGATCCCGATGAGTACACCACGGTAGCACACTCGTTTCGTATAACCGATAGACGGCAAAATGCGCAATAATGTGCCGACCGTAAGGGAGATTACAAATCACTAACCAATAAGATTGCTCTTGTGACGGGAGCGGGAAGCGGCATCGGTAAAGCCATTGCCGAAACATTCGCCAGCGAAGGCGCATATGTCTTGGTAAATGATTCTGCCGATGCCGGTCAGGCCGTTGCTGACCAAATTGGCGGTACCTTTATCAAAGCCGACCTTTCGGACAGAGAGGACGTTCGCCGGCTTGCCAAGCGCGCAATCGAGGCGAAAGGACATGTCGATGTCTTGGTGAATAATGCGGGATTTCAGCACATAGCTCCCGTCGAAGAGTTCCCGGAAGACATGTGGGTGAAGATGATCCAGGTAATGCTTATCGCCCCGTTCCAGCTAATAAAGCATCTGGTTCCAGGAATGAAGGCAAATGGCTGGGGACGAATCATCAATATCTCTTCGCTTCACGGTGTTGTGGCCAGCCCTTATAAGAGCGCCTACATTTCAGCCAAACACGGCCTAATAGGACTGACCAAGACCGTGGCGTTGGAGGTAGGGACGTCCGGCATCACTGTAAACGCCATCTGCCCCGCCTACGTGCGAACACCGATTGTCGATAACCAGATCAAGGACCAGGCAGCCACGCATGGTATCAGCGAGGAGGAGGTGATCGATAAGATCATGCTGGAGCCCGCGGCTATCAAGCGACTGATCGAGCCTGAGGAAGTAGCTGATCTGGCACTGTTCCTCGCTTCGGAAAAGGCGAGCACCATAACCGGTGCGGCGCACATGATGGACCTGGGTTGGACGGCAAGATAATAGAACAGTAGCAAGTAGCAAGTTATAAGTAGCAAGGAAATTCCGTTGCACACGAGAGGAACAGGTAATAAATAGGATCTTGCTACTTGACACTTTCACTTCACACTTGCTACTGGGTTTTTGGTTGCGTACAACGATCAACCAGATAGACGATTGAGCGGTAATAGCGGCCGCTATGATACGAAAGACCGATCTCACAGGTACGGCTGGTCGAGTAGCCGGACAGACAATCAGCAGGTAATGACGGACGAAGCGCGCGCAGTGCACTCGCATTCAGCTCTGGATGAGTAAAGCCTTTGTCGCCGGCCCATCCACAGCAAGCTACATTCTCTGGCACGACAACTTTTTCCACGCAAGCCTCAGCGATCTTTTTCAGCTTATTTTCTAGCCCCATCTTACGGAGGCTACAGGTGGGGTACAGCGCGACAGTCTCCGATTGTGTTCGGAATGTCAAACGCCCCATGACAAAGTCGTGAATGAACTCGGTGATATCAAATACTTTTGCACCGTTTTCGAGTTTCTGCTTAAGGTATAAGGTGCAGGGGCTGGTATCCGACACGGTCGGATCCTGGCCATCGTGACTTGCGTAGAGCAAGCTCTGCACGGTCTCGCTGGCTTTGGCATTAGCCTGGGCCACCAGCCCTTTACTTTCGAACGGCATTCCGCAACACAATTGGTCGCAGCTGTCGGGGTAGACGACCTCATAACCCGCCTTGCGCAACAGCGCTTCTGTCTTCACCGGAAGCGATTCACGTTCAGGATCACCCTTAGCGGGCCCCATCGTCCGACTGGTACAACTCGGAAAGTAGACCACGCGAGGCCGGTCGGTCGTAGTATCGTTCCTCGGCGTCGGCATTTTCGCTGCCGTTGGCACGTACGGATTCCATAGCGGGACATATCCTGCTGACAACTTGTGCACACCGCTCGTAAAACTCTCCATCAGTGACGTACCCAGCACAGTGTGGGCGAGGTTGGCGGCACGAAGCGCGCCACGGGTTACCTTAGAAACCAGAGAGAAATTTTCAGCAAGCAAACTGGCTGCCTTACTTCCACCCTTGCCCACACGCCGTGCACGTAAGCTCTTGATCATTTGGCCGGTATCGATGTCCACCGGACAAGCGAGCAGACAAAGACCATCGGCGGCGCACGTGTCTATACCCTGGTATCGGTAAAGCGCTCGTAGCGTTCTCAAACGCTTCGGATCTTCTCCCGATGCTTCAAGGCGCGCGAGTTCACGTAGACCAACAATGCGTTGCCGGGGTGTCAACGTCAGCGTGTTCGACGGACAGGTGAGCTCACAGAATCCACATTCGATGCACTTATCCACGATCGGATCGACCGGAAACAACGGCTTTAGATTCTTTAGGTGCACTTGAGGGTCGTTGTTGAGAATGACACCAGGATTGAGAATATTGTCGGAATCGAGGATCGACTTGATCGCACGCATGAGCTGATAGGCTTCCTGCCCCCATTCCAGCTCAACGTACGGGGCAATATTGCGGCCCGTGCCGTGTTCGCCCTTCAGTGAACCTTGGTACTTGTCCACTACCAGCCGTGTGTAGTCTTCCATAAACCGGCTGTAACGATCGATCGCCTCAGCCCTGCCAAAGTCTTCGGTAAAAATCAGATGCAAGTTACCTTCGAGCGCGTGGCCGAGAATAATCGCCTCATGGTAGGAATACTTCCTTAGCAGTTGCTGCAGATCTACTGTCGCCGTTGCCAGCTCTGGAAGTCGGAAGACAACATCCTCCGTGATTACGCTCGTACCGGTGTCTCGCATCGCGCCCACCGACGGATACAAGCCCTTGCGTACGTTCCACAGTCGCGTATATTCCTCCGCCCTGTCAGTGAACCGTATTGGGAGCAATGTCTCTACACCACCAATCGTACGTTCGATATCGTGGACCTGCTGCTTCAAACTGGTACTGTCTGCGGCACGCGTTTCGAGCAGCAACGAGGCGGCCTCATCTGGAAGCTGCTTGAGGTAGTCCGGCATCCCCGGCTTATCTTCCACCGAACGAAGCGAGGCGCGGTCCATCAACTCTACTGCGGCGACTGGCTGCGCCTTGGCGATAACGGCAGCTTCGCATGCGGTTTTAACGTCCGGAAACAGGATAAGCGCGCTAGCCTTATGCGGTGGATCCGGCACAGTGCGGTAGGTAATTTCGGATATAAAACCAAGCGTTCCTTCAGAACCGATCATCAGATGCTGCAGGATATCGATCGGATCCTGGAAATCTAGAAGCGCGTTAATACTGTAGCCGGTCGTGTTTCTGATCTTGAACTTTTCGCGGATGCGGTTCGCCAGCTTTGTGTTTGCCCGCGTACGACGTGCTAGGGCATCAATGTCGGCGAGTAAATGCTTGTGTGTCTCCGCGAATGCCTGGCGACTCGCCTTGTCACCGGTATCGAGGACGGTGCCATCGGCGAGCACGGTGCGAGCGCTGACCAGCGTGTTGTAACTGTTTTGCGCTAAAACACAGCACATGCCGCTGGCATTATTGGCGGCGATGCCGCCGATGGTAGCGATATTGATCGATGCCGGATCGGGACCGATCTTTCTATTGAACGGTGCAAGGTAACGGTTTGCATGCCCACCGATCACCCCCGGTTGGAGGCGAATCTGCGAAGCATCAGCGTTGATCTCGTAGTTTTTCCATTGGCTACCCAGGACCAGCAGGATTGAGTCTGTGATCGCCTGCCCGGACACGCTGGTGCCGGCCCCGCGAAATGTTACCGGCGTGCCGTGCCTGCGCGCACTGTGCAACACACGCGAGACTTCCGCCTCACTTTCCACTCGCACCACCAGTTTGGGGGTGAGCCGGTAAAAACTGGCGTCCGTGCCATAGGCCAGCGTCCGCAGCGGATCGGTGATCAAGCGCGCTGCCGGGATAAAGCCTTGGAGCTCAGTACAAAGTGCGTCATACGGCCCGGGCAGTGCACGCGCAGCCCCACGACCAAACCCAATCGCTTTCACGGCTCACTCATCTTTGGCAATAAGTGGCAAGGCAGCGGCCATGATCCTCCGCACAAATCAGGGCAGCAAAAACATTTATTATAACCCCACTGGGTTATAGGGTATCGAACCGCGCCCTGCCCGTTGAACTAGCGTGGCGCTCGCGTGACAATCGACTGTGGCTGGGACTTGGAAAAAACACCGGTGAATATCGGTGAACATCAGTGATCTACCGTGACTAACATCGTCGGCAATCGCACGCTGCGTGATCTATTGGAATATCGTGCTAGCCGTACACCCGAACGCCCGTTTGTCATCTTCGACGACTTGGCAGGCACGGTGACACGTCTTTCCTACGCCGAGTTCGATCAACAGGTAAATCGCGCCGCTAACATGTTGGTTGCGCTCGGAGTTGGCCACGGAGACAAGCTTAATTTACATTTGCCCAACTGCCTGGAGTTCTTGTTGCTCTGGTTTGGTGCGGCGAAAATCGGCGCCGTCATCATGCCCACGAATATCCTTTCTCCGGCGGCAGAGCTCGAATATCTGGTAAATCACTCGGAAAGTCGACTGATATTCACTGATCCTGATCGGCTAGACGTGGTCGAAACGATGCGCCGCAGTTGTCCTGGTGTGGAAGCGGTGATTGTCTGCGGTGAATCTGCGAAACGAGATTATCGTAGCTTCGATGTGCTCTTGGCTGAACAAAACGCCCTCGCCCCGGAAGCTCAAATCGACCCTCTCGATGAAGCCGGAATCCTCTACACTTCGGGAACGACGGCCCGACCCAAAGGGGTCATGGTGACCCACGCCAATTACATCTACGCGGGTGAAACCGTGGCCAAAGCTATACGTCTGGGCCCGGAAGACCGACATTTCGTCGTGTTGCCACTGTTTCATGGAAACGCGCAGTACTACTCGACCATGAGCACTTTGGTTACCGGGGCAAGCATGGCGTTGACGGCGCGCTTCAGCGCCAGTCGCTATTTTGAGCGGTGCATTGCCCATCAATGCACGGTTGCCAGTCTGTTTGCAGCGCCTATCCGTATGCTGCTCGCCCAAGAGCAAAACGACGAACACCGAAACAATCGACTGCGGATCGTTATCTTTGCCCAAAACGTCACAGAGGCACAGCTTACCGAGTGGCATGAGCGTTTCGGTGCGCCGCTGTTACAGCTCTGGGGCATGACCGAGACCATGGGACCACCGCTTATGAATCCTTTAGAGTATGAGCGACGGAACATGTCTATGGGCCTGCCGGTCATGGGCTATGAAGTGGACCTGGTCGATGAAACCGGTCAACCGGTACGCCGCGGAGACATTGGTCAAATCGTTGTCCGCGGTGAGCCAGGCTGGACACTTATGAAGGGATACTTCAAGAATCCCGAGGCGACGGCAGACACGATACGCAATGGTTGGCTCTGGTCCGGTGATAATGCACGGCAGGATGAGCACGGCTACCTCTACTTCGTGGATCGCGCTAAGGACATGATCAAGCGTTCCGGCGAAAATGTCGCTGCCAGCGAAGTCGAAGCGGTGATCCTCCAACATCCCAAGATCTTTGACTGTGCAGTTATCGGCGTACCCGACGAGATGCGCGATGAGAGAATCAAGGCCTATGTGGTGCCGCGAGAAGGCGATAAACTCAAGGCAGAGGAAGTTATTCACTGGTGTGAGCAACGTCTGGCGAAGTTCCGTGTTCCAGAGCTAGTTGAATTCCGTCGCGAGCTGCCACGTACGTCGGTCGGAAAGATTCAAAAGCACATTCTTAGGCGTGAATCCTAAATCGTGATCCGTTAGTCGTGAGTCGTTAATCGTGAAACACTAAACCCCTAGCCACACGTAACGCGAGTAAAGATCCGATTCAGGCCGTGGTCAATCCTGGGAAGCTACGAACGAGCGACTCGTGGTTGGAAAGGGGCACGTTTCACGCCCTGTAGACCTTTGCCCGGACCAGATGCCATAGGGTCCGGTTGAACGGCGCCTGTACACCCTGCCGCTCCGCCTCCTGCGCTATGGCACCGCTGATGGCGTCGATTTCCGTTGGGGCGCCGCGGCGAACGTCCTGCAGCATGGAGGAAATGTTGGTGGCCGTTCGTCTTGCCACTTCCTCCACCTGGGCAGCCGGGTCGGCGTAGTGCAGCTCCACACCTCGCGCGGCGGCTACCTGAGCCGTCTCCCGCGCCGCTTCAGTCATCACTGAGCGAGCGTGTGGCCGCTCCAACAGCTCACCGTTCGGGACCTCCAAGAGAGCAGTCATAGGGTTGATGCCGGCGTTGACCGCCAGCTTCCCCCAAACCAGGCTCTCTAGGTCGTTGGCGGGATGGACTTCGAAGCCGGCCGTCTGAAGCAGGTCCACGAACGGCTGTAGCCGTGGGTGAGGCGCAACGTGTGTCGGCCCTGCGCCTCCGGCTCGCACTTTCCCAGGGTCTAGCAGTGTGGCGCCTACGGTGGTTACGCCGAGGGCGGCCCGTTCGGCGCCCAGTGCGGCTTGTAAGATGTCTATGTTGCCGAGGCCGTTCTGGAGGGTCAGCGCCACGCCGTGGGGCGCCAGACATTCCGAGAGCATTTCCGCTGCCTGGGCCGTCTGCCACGACTTGACGAGGACCAGCGCGCTCTGTGCACCCGCGCATTCGGAGGGGTCGGAGGTCGCCCACACCTCCGCCCACGTGCCGTGCCCGTTTTCTTCCAGCTGGATTCCGTCGCGCCGAAGGACCGCCAGCCCATGCTTCCAAGTGCCCAGGAGAGTGACATCTGCGTGCGGTGCCAGCCGGGCCCCAAACAGCCCGGCCATGGCGCCACTTCCCACGATAAGCATCGACGGCCTAGGACTCATCTTTTCCCAGGACCCGGGCCACTATCCGGCGTGCCTTGCCACAAGACTGCGAATTCACTTCTCGTTCAGCCACTCCTGCAAACTTACCCAGTCCTCTTCCGACATGTCGACCGTGTGTTCCTCGGCCGGGAAGACCCCGGTTTCTACCTCTTCTTTGAAGGCTGTGATGGCGCGCGCCATCTCCCCGTACAAATCGGCGTACTTCTTAACAAATCGGGGTGTGAATCGATCAAACAGTCCCAGAATGTCGTGTGTGACGAGCACCTGCCCGTCGCACCCCGGCCCAGCCCCGATGCCGATAGTGGGTATCTCCAGCCGCTCGGACATGAGCCGCCCAAGTCGGGCCGGGATGCTTTCCAGCACGATGGAGAAACAGCCAGCTTCTTCCAGGATCTGCGCATCCTCGATCAGACGTACGGCAGTATCAGCCTCTCTGGCTTGAGCGCGGAAACCGCCCAACTGGTGGACCGATTGTGGGGTGAGCCCCAGGTGACCCTGAACTGGAATGCCGGATCCGACGATGGCCCTGATCGCGTCCGCCCGCTCACGGCCACCTTCCAGCTTCACGGCGTCCATGCCGCCCTGCTGCAGGAAGCGACCCGCGTTCCGAACTGCCTCTTCCACCGAAACCTGGTAGGACATGAACGGCATGTCTCCGATCAAAAGGGCGTACTGGGCACCGCGCGCCACCGCCTTACAGTGGTGGATCATGTCGTCCATGGTCACCGGCAAGGTGTTGTCATGGCCAAGCACGACCATGGCCAGGGAATCACCTACCAAGATCGAATCGATCCCCGCCTGATCGACCGCCAGGGAAGTGGCGTAGTCATAGGCGGTCAGCATGGTAAGCGTCTCGCCCTTGGCTTTCTTCAGGCGAAACGCGTGCGTCGTGACCTTCTTGCGTGTCTTGGGGGGTGCTGTTGTAGACATGGCTATCTCCTCCTGAGAGTGAGACGCACCGAGGGCAGAGAAAATCCCGCCCGGGCCTTGGGCGGAACAGCAGCAAGGATCCTTTCGTCCTGCCGGCTCGACCGTGGCCCGATCCAAGCGGCGCGCAAATTATACCGTAGAACTGAAGTTGGACTACTTTGTGTTAGGAATCCAAGCGCAGAAAGGCCAATAGGCCGGATAGGTTTTCTACCAGGGCGGAGGTTTAGCGTCTCTTCAATCGGCCTCCGCGTTCTCATATCAAAGAGCGGCTGTCACCGTTGGTAGCTTAATCAGAACTATTGCAAAGCAACTAGAGAAGTCGTGTCAAGTTCTTGTTGCGGGCGGCTAAAATAGTGGGCCAAGCTTGTTGCCGACTTGCTTGCGCAAACAGCCAAACGCGACGCCGGCTCTGAAGCTTACGAAAACGAGTCTTTCGGCGCCGCCCAGTAATCGCGTGCAAGCCAGCACCTTCTAGCAATCTTGGTCAAACAACCCCAGCGGCTTGCAGGTCAGCATGGTAGGAAGAACGTACGAGCGGGCCGCTCGCCACGCTGGAAAATCCCATCTGCCGCGCAACACGTCCCAGTTCATCAAACTCTTCGGGCGTCACATAACGCTCGACTGGTAGGTGGTGCATGCTCGGTGCCAGGTACTGACCCAAAGTCAGCATGTTGCAGTCATGATCGCGCAGATCGCGCATAACATGTCGCACTTCTTCCAGCTCCTCACCCAGTCCAAGCATGAGACCCGATTTTGTCGGAAGGTCTGGGTGACACTCTTTGAAACGCTGAATCAATTGCAAGGACCAGCGATAGTCGGCGCCCGGTCGCGCTTGCTTGTATAGCCTTGGCACCGTTTCCAGGTTGTGGTTGAACACGTCCGGTGGTTCCTGCTCCAGGATGTCTAGGGCGCGATCCATACGGCCGCGAAAATCTGGCACCAGGATCTCGATACGAGTGCCGGGATTACGTGCACGCACGGCATGGACACATGCGGCGAAGTGTCCTGCGCCACCGTCACGCAAGTCATCACGGTCGACCGAGGTGATAACGACATAGCGCAGCTCCATCAACCGGACGGAGCGCGCCAGATTCTCCGGCTCCTGCGGATCGAGCGGTAGCGGCCGGCCGTGCGCCACGTCACAGAAAGGACAGCGGCGGGTACATAGATCCCCCATGATCATGAACGTGGCAGTGCCGTGCCCGAAGCACTCTGGTAAATTCGGACAGGAGGCCTCTTCACACACCGTGTGCAAGCGATTCTCGCGAAGCACGCGCTTTACGCGGTCAGCCGCCGAGTGTGTCGGCAGCTTCACGCGAATCCACGGCGGTTTCGCCAGCCGTTCCCGCCGTGGAACCACTTTGACAGGGATCCCCGCCATCTTCGCCGCGCCTCTCTGTTGCTCATGGGCGACGGGTCTTGCAGGTTTTGATGGGCGACTCGATTCGGGCATCAGAAACGGGCTCGTTTGAGCACTTGCTCCTTCAACTGTAAGGATATCCGGTCTTAGCGGCCAGTGCATCTAAAGAAACGCGGCTATCGCTCCAACGAACGGGTCTGGCTGGTCAATGTGTACCCAATGACCGGCATTTGGGATCACGGTAATGCCCGCGTTCGGGAACAACTGGTAGATCACGTCGTGGTGCTCCGGTTGGACATAGACCGACTGGCCGCCACTTATTATAAGTGTCTTGCCAAAATAGATGCGGCTCGCGCCTGCGATAGGAAAACCGGCGAGGCCATCCATATTGGCGGCAAGGGCCGGCAGATTGATACGCCAATCAAAGCGTTGATCCCGATAGACGAGATTTTGCAGGAGGAACGCCCGGATTGCTGCATCCGGAATCTGCTCACTTAATGCCGCATCGGCGTCATCGCGGCGCCTTATCGCTCCGAGGTGGAGGGCTTGCATCGCCTGAGCGTAAGGGAGAAAGCTATGGGGATATGGGACGGGCGCGACGTCGACGACAATCAATGAGCCCACCAAATCGCCATACTTCAATGCCAACAGCATGGCGGTCTTGCCACCCATGCTGTGTCCGAGTACGGCTGTACTCTCTAGACCGTGCTGTTCGATAAAGTCGCGAATGTCGTCGACCAGATCAGAATAGGACATCGCGTCGGCCCAGGGCGAGTTACCATGGTTACGCAGGTCCAGAGCATAAACGTGGTGCGTGTCAGCAAGCTGTTTAGCGATCGCGCTCCAGTTCCTGCCAGAACCGAATAGTCCGTGCAAGATCAGTATCGGTGGTCCGGCACCGAAATCGTTGTAGGATAAAGTTATTGCCATGAACCTCGCACGCGCGCGAAAACCTTGGTACCACTCCCTTAGTTCTTTCTTCGGGGGAGATAGAGATCGGTGATGGTGCCCTCGAATGCCTCAGCCGCGAATGCCACGGTCTCAGAAAGTGTCGGGTGCGGATGAATCGTCAGGCCGATGTCCTGTGCGTCACATCCCGTCTCGATAGCGAGACCGACTTCGGCTATCAGGTCTCCTGCATTCGGGCCAACGATACCCGCCCCTATTATCCGACCGCTGTCCTCATCGAACAGCAGCTTCGTCAGGCCCTCATCGCGTCCAAGACCTAATGAACGCCCGCTCGCAGCCCAAGGAAATACTCCCTTTCCATAGTTCAAGCTTTGTTCCTTGGCTTCGGTTTCGGTCACACCTGTCCACGCCACTTCCGGATCGGTGTAGGCCACTGAGGGAATAACGCGCGCATCGAAAGCGCTTTTCATGCCAGCCGCCACTTCAGCCGCGACCTTGCCTTCGTGCGTGGCTTTGTGCGCGAGCATCGGCTCGCCGACGATATCACCGATGGCGAAAATATGAGGCACATTAGTACGCTGCTGTTTGTCAACGGGAATGAACCCGCCCTCGTCGACATGCACACCGGCGTTCTCAGCACCGATCACTCTACCGTTGGGCGTACGCCCCACTGCAACTAAAATGTGGTTGAAGATATCGGACGCCGGCGCCTTGTCACCTTCGAACGAGGCGACCAAACCATCGGCATTCGGCTCTACACGGGTTACCTTTGTCTTTAGAAAAACATTGTCATACTGCTTTTCGATGCGTTTATGCAGCGGCCGTACGATGTCTTTATCCACGCCTGGCATGAGCGAATCCATCAACTCGACGACTGTAATCTTGGAACCCAGTTCGTAGTAGACTGTCGCCACCTCCAAGCCGATGATGCCACCGCCGATAACCAATAAACGCTCGGGGATCTCCCGAATCTCGAGTGCATCAGTTGAATCATTTACCCGGGGGTCGTTGGTGGGAACGCTTGGAATTTGCGTTGCCTGCGAGCCGGCGGCAATGATCGCTTGTTCGAAGGACACCGTCACCTGACCGTCCGATGCCTGCACCGTGAGCTCGTTAGGGGAGCTGAAGGTCCCGTGACCCTGAATGACGCTGACCTTGCGCTGCTTGGCAAGTCCACTCAGCCCGCCTGTGAGCCGATCAACCACACGTTGCTTCCAGCCACGTAGCTTGTCGAGATCGATTGTGGGTGGGCCAAAACTTACGCCGTGGGCGGCCATTTCCTTGGTTTCGGAGATCACTTTCGCCGCATGCAACAACGCCTTCGAGGGGATACACCCGACATTTAGACACACGCCACCAAGCACCGGATAGCGCTCAACAAGCACTGTCTTCTTGCCAAGATCAGCAGCGCGGAACGCCGCCGTATAACCGCCAGGGCCGGAGCCAAGCACTAGCACCTCGGCATGGACATCGGCCTTCTCCGCAGCATGCGCAGCTGCAACACGGGAAGCAGGTGCCTCTGGAGTCGTGGTCGGCTCAGTGCGCACGGCGGGCGGGGCCGCCTTCTCCTCAGTGTCCAGCATAAGGATCGAAGAGCCTTCGGAAACCTTGTCGCCGACCTTGACGGTGACCTCCTTAACCACGCCTGGGGACGGGGCCGGTACGTCCATCGTTGCCTTATCGCTCTCCAGCGTGATCAGCGGATCTTCGGCGTTGACGCGTGCCCCCGGCGAGATATGGACCTCGATAACATCCACATCCTTGAAATCCCCGATATCGGGAACCTTTACTTCAATGACATCGCTCATTTATGAGTAAATCTCTGTCGTTGTTAACCGCGTATACGCGCGCGGCGGATGCCACCCGCGGATCAAAGTAACAGGCGGCGTACATCGGTGAGTACAAGACTCAGGAAACTCGTGAAACGTGCCGCCTGTGCCCCGTCGATGACGCGATGATCATAAGAAAGCGACAACGGTAGGATCAATCGCGCTACGAACTCGCCGTTGTGATATACCGGTTGCATCCGCGATCGCGATACGCCGAGGATGGCGACCTCGGGGGCATTAACGATGGGGGTAAAGGCCGTGCCACCGATCCCGCCCAGACTTGAGATGGTGAAACACCCACCCTGCAGATCGGTGGGCGTCAGTTTCTTGTCGCGCGTACGTACACTAACGTCACCGAGTTCCGCCGCCAAGTCGAAAATTCCCTTGTGATCGACGTCGCGGATCACCGGTACCACGAGACCATCAGGTGTATCGACGGCCACCCCGATGTGGTAGTACTTCTTGACGATCAGACTTTCCCCGCTTGTATCGAGCGATGCATTGAACGACGGGTACTTCTTCAACGCGGTCACGGACGCCTTCATCAGGAAGGCGAGCGGCGTTAATCGGATTCCTCGTTCCTTCGCGTCTTCTTTTAGCTCCTGACGAAAAGCCTCCAACTCGGTGATATCCGCCTCGTCGTGTTGCGTCACATGCGGCACCACGACCCAGCTGCGTTGGAGGTTAGGGCCGGAGATCTTCTTGATACGACTGAGCGGTTGCAGTTCCACCTCACCGAACTTGGAGAAATCGATCTGTGGCATCTCCGGCAGTGCAAAACCGGCGGCTGCGGTTTCCGGGCGCGCCAACTGAGTCTTCACATAGCCCTGAACGTCTTCCTTCAGGACGCGCTCTTTGGGTCCGGTACCCTTGACCTTGCTGATATCTACTCCGAGCTCGCGTGCAAAACGACGTACGGTCGGACTCGCATGCGCCTTGCGAAACGCGGCTTCGTCGATTTCTGCCATCGTCGCCGTAGGCGAAGCGCGTTGCGCCGGCGGCGGCATCGCTGCGCTCACCGCAGCCGGCGGCGCGGTCGCAGCGACTTGCACTTGCGCAGGCTGTTGCACTTCGGCCGCTGCGCCGGCGGCGGCAGCCGCTTCGCTCATCTGCATGGTCACAATCAGTGAGCCTTCAGACACCTTATCGCCCACCTTCACCTTAAGCTCGTCTATCACGCCCGCATATGGTGATGGCACGTCCATCGTCGCCTTGTCGCTTTCCAGCGTAATCAGCGGATCTTCTGCGCTTACGCGCTCACCGGCTGCGACCAGGACCTCTATAACATCGACATCCTTGAAGTCACCAATGTCCGGCACCCGCACATCGACCATCTGACCAGCGCTCGCAGGTGTCGGTGGCGCAGCCGGCTCCTCATGCTCCGTGTGTGCCGTCGTCGCTGCCGCTTGCGATGCCGTGGCCTCCGTAGTCGATGCGATGCCCGCGCCGGGTGCTACCGTGGTTGTCTCCGTCGCCAATTCGAGCGTGAGGATGGACGAACCCTGCGACACCTTGTCACCCACCTTTAGCTTGAGCTCCCTCACCACACCGGTGTGCGGTGATGGCACGTCCATCGTCGCCTTGTCGCTTTCCAGCGTAATCAGCGGATCTTCTGCGCTTACGCGCTCACCGGCTGCGACCAGGACCTCTATAACATCGACATCCTTGAAGTCACCAATGTCCGGCACCAGGACGTCTTTTGCGTTAGCGGCCATTCCAGCCCCTCATTTGCTTCGCCGTGTATGCGATTACGCGGTGAGTGGATTCGGTTTGTCTGGATCGATCTCGTATTTTTTTATCGCTTCGCTCACCTTCGACATGGGGATCGCGCCGTCGTCGGCCAACGCCTTAAGCGCGGCTACGGTGATATAGTATCGGTCTACCTCGAAGTGCCTGCGTAGCCGCTTGCGCAGATCACTACGGCCATAGCCGTCCGTGCCTAACACCACATACCGTCGTGGCACAAACCGCCGAATTTGATCGGCAAAGGCCGTTACGTAATCCGTGGCAGCAATTGCTGGTCCGTCTCTTTCGCCGAGACACTGCTCCACGTAGCTTGCCTTCGGTTTTTCTTCGGGGTGCAACATGTTCCAGCGCTCAGTGTCCAGTCCTTCTCGACGAAGCTCAGTGAAGCTCGTCGCACTCCAGACATCCGCGGCAACACCGAAGTCCTTATCGAGCAGCTCCGCCGCTGCGATGACTTCACGTAAAATGGTGCCGGACCCCAGCAGCTGGGCCTTGGGCCTGTTCTTACCGCCAGCACCTTCGCTGAACAGATACATCCCCTTCAGAATACCCGGCTGGGCACCCTTGGGGAGCGCCGGGTGCGAGTAGTTCTCGTTCATCACCGTAATGTAGTGATAAACTTTTTCCTGTTCCTGGAACATGCGACGCAGGCCATCCTGAACAATCACTGCGAGCTCATACGAGAACGTTGGGTCATAGGCAATACAGTTAGGAATATTCGCTGCAAGTATGTGGCTGTGCCCGTCCTGATGTTGCAGGCCTTCGCCAGCCAGCGTAGTACGGCCCGCGGTACCACCAATGAGAAATCCTCGAGCCTGCATGTCGCCGGCAGCCCATGCCAGGTCACCCGTACGCTGAAGTCCAAACATGGAATAACAGATATAGAACGGGATCATGTTGATGCCGTGGTTGCTATAGGACGTGCCCGCGGCCATCCACGAACAGGTCGACCCGGCCTCATTGATCCCCTCCTGCAGCACCTGTCCTTTTTTATCTTCGCGGTAAAACATAAGCTGATCGGCATCCACGGGCTTATAGAGCTGGCCAACTGGCGAGTAGATACCCAACTGGCGGAACATGCCTTCCATGCCAAAGGTGCGGGACTCATCGGGTACGATCGGCACGATGTATTTTCCGATCTTCTTGTCGCGCGTGAGCGTGTTGAGGATGCGCACAAACACCATCGTGGTTGATATTTCCCGTTCTCCGGTGTCTTTCAGCTGGGCCTCAAATGTCGCGAGATCCGGAACCTCTAAAGGTTCGGCGCTGCGACGCCGGCTTGGCAGATAACCCCCCAACGCCTTGCGACGTTCGTGTAGATATTTCATCTCGGGACTGTCCTCGGGGGGTTTGTAGAACGGGGCCTCTGCGATCTCTTCATCGGAGACGGGAATATTGAAACGATCGCGAAACGCCTTGAGCGCATCTTCGCCCATTTTCTTTTGTGAGTGGGTAATATTTTGGCCTTCACCGGCCTCACCCATGCCATAGCCCTTTACGGTCTTAGCGAGGATCACGGTTGGCTGACCCTTGTGTTTGACCGCCGCCGCATACGCCGCGTAGACCTTATGCGGGTCATGGCCACCGCGGTTAAGCCGCCAGATATCTTCATCTGTCATGTTCGCAACCATCGCCTTTAACTCAGGATACTTGCCAAAGAAGTGCTCGCGAACGAAAGCGCCGTCATTAGCCTTGAATGCCTGATACTCGCCGTCGACACATTCTTGCATACGTTGTCGCAGCAGACCCTTGGTGTCGCGCATGAGCAGCGGATCCCAGTACGAACCCCAGACTACTTTGATGACATTCCATTCGGCGCCACGAAAAACCGTTTCCAGTTCCTGAATGATTTTGCTGTTACCGCGTACCGGTCCATCCAGGCGTTGGAGATTGCAGTTGATGACGAAAATCAGATTATCCAGCTCCTCTCTTGCCGCCAGCGAAATAGCACCAAGCGACTCAGGCTCGTCTACCTCACCGTCGCCCAAAAAGACCCACACCTTGCGCCCTTCGGTGTTCAAGATGCCGCGGTTGTGAAGATACTTCATGAAGCGCGCTTGATAGATACCCATGATCGGGCCGAGACCCATCGACACGGTAGGAAACTGCCAGAAGTCCGGCATTAACCAAGGATGAGGATAGGACGACAGGCCTTTGCCGTCTACCTCTTGTCGAAACCTGAGTAGTTGTTCTTGGGTAATGCGCCCCTCCAGAAAAGCGCGCGCGTAAATGCCCGGTGCCGAATGCCCCTGAATAAACACCAGGTCTCCGCCGTGGTCTTGGCTCGGCGTGTGCCAGAAGTGATTGAAGCCCACGTCGTACAGCGTCGCCGCCGAGGCAAAGCTGGCGATGTGGCCGCCAAGCTCAGCATTTACCCGGTTGGCGCGCACGACCATGGCCATGGCATTCCAGCGGATGATCGAACGAATACGCCACTCGATCGCCGCGTCGCCGGGACTGCGTTCCTCTTGCGTCGTGGGAATGGTGTTCAGATAGGCGGTGTTGGCGCTATACGGCAAGTACGCGCCGGAGCGTCGGGCCTTGTCGACCAACTGCTCCAGCAAGAAGTGGGCGCGCTCGATGCCTTCGTGCTCCAAAACCGCTTCCAGCGCATCCAACCACTCTCGCGTTTCAAGTGGATCGATATCTTGCACCTTGGTAACGTCTAACATCTTCCCCTCCGTTAGCGACCGCTGATGCTCAGCGTGAAAATTAGAGGACGATCAAGCAGGTCAGGGGTTGGTATCGTGCTCCTGCGGGTACCGGATCATACCACCATAGCCGATGATTGACTGTCGCCCGGCTCCGCTTCAGCCACGCAATGCTGTCATCATCGTCGCGCCAATGTTAGCCGGCGATTCGGCAATATGTACACCGGCGCTTCTGAGCGCCTCGCGCTTGTCGGCGGCGCTGCCTCTGCCACCGGCAACGATCGCGCCGGCATGACCCATGCGGCGATGCGGTGGTGCCTGCACTCCCGCGATATAGGCCACGATGGGCTTCTTTGCCTTTTGCGCCTTCAGGTACTCGGCCGCCTGCTCTTCCGCCGTTCCCCCAATCTCGCCCACCATAAGGATCGCGTTCGTATCCGGGTCAGCCATGAACAACTCCAAGCAATCCACGAAACTCGTTCCCTGTACCGGATCCGCTCCGATACCGATGCATGTCGACTGGCCTAGCCCGGCCGCGGTCAGCTGCATCACCGCCTCATACGTCAGTGTACCGGAGCGCGACACTACTCCGATATGACCGCGTTTAAATATATACCCGGGCATGATTCCGAGTTTGCATTGGTCGGGGGTAATGATGCCTGGACAATTGGGTCCGATCAGCTTGGTCTTCGAGTCTTCAAGCGCCCGCTTGATTTGCACCATGTCGAGCACCGGAATTCTCTCCGTGATACACACGACTAACGGCAGACCCGCGTCGATCGCCTCCATGATGGCACCGGCGGCAGCCTGGGGCGGCACGAAAATCACACTGGCATTCGCGCCGGTTGCCTCAACCGCTTCGGCCACCGTGTCGAACACGGGCAAATACAAGTGTTTGGTTCCGCCTTTGCCCGGCGCCACCCCAGCAACCATCTTGGTTCCATACGACATCGCCTGGTCCGTGTGGAACGTACCCTGCGCGCCGGTGATGCCTTGGCAAATCGCCTTCGTATCAGTCCCCACCAAGACCGCCATTACACCGTTCCCTTCACCGCATTGACCACCTTGGCTGCCGCATCCGCCAGGCTTTCCGCATAAGTCACCTGCAGGCGCGAGCTCTGCAATAAGCTCTTCCCCATCTCGCAGTTCGTTCCCGCGAAACGAACGACAATGGGCACTTTAATATCTTTTTCGCGTGCCACCGTCGTTATGCCCTCGGCGATGATATCGCAACGTGTAAACCCCCCTCCGACCGCATTGACGAGAATGCCTCTTACGTTGCTATCATCCAGGATAAGTTTGAACGCTTCTGCCACCTGCACGCGCCTCGCAACTGGTGGTATATCCAGAAAGTTCGCAGGTTCGCCATCATATTCCTTTAGTAGGTCCATCGTCGCCAGTGCGAGTCCCGCGCCTGTAACCAGGCAGCCGATGTTGCCGTCGAGCTTGATGTAGTTAAAGCCATAGCGCGCGCGCTCGCGGCGTTCTGTGTCTCCCTCCGCCGCCTCACGAAGTTCTGCGAGATCCTGGTGACGAAAAAGCGCGTTATCATCGATACTCATCTTCGCGTCGAGCGCGAACAACTCACCGCTTGTCGTTACCGCAAGCGGGTTGATCTCGATGAGCCCCGCATCCAACGCGGTAAATGCATCATACATCCCGTGCATGAATCGCTGCGCGATATCGGCTTGTTCACCCGCTAATCCTAGGCTGGCAGCAAGCTTCTGCGATTGATCCTTCTGCAAACCGGTGCGAGGGTCGATTGCGATCTTCTGGATCTTTTCGGGGGCTTTTGCCGCGATGTCTTCAATGTCGGTACCGCCCTCGGCGGAGGCTATTAGCGTGACCCGGCTCGTGGAACGATCAACCAGCATACCCAAATAAAGCTCACGCGCGATGTCACAAGCCTGCTCAACGTAGACACACTTTACTTTTTCGCCGGCGGCACCGGTTTGCGGGGTCACGAGAACCGTGCCAATGAGTTCGGCGGCACTCTCTTTGACCGCGGGGACAGAATCGACGAGCCGAACGCCCCCCTTTCTCCCGCGATCACCGGCGAGAATCTGTGCCTTGACTACCCAACGGGTGCCATCCAACTGTGAAGCTGTTTTCGCTGCGTCATCCGATGTGAATGCGACCGCACCTTTCGGCGTGGCTATACCATAACCGGAGAGCAACTTCTTCGCCTGATACTCGTGAATGTTCATCGTGTCGGAACGGCGTGCGTATCAGCGTTCTGTAAAGACTACACGATCATGGACTTTGTTCTCTCGCATGCTAAATGGATCGCGCTACCATCAGCTTCTTGATCTCCGCAATCGTCTTAGCGGGATTGAGGCCCTTCGGGCATGTTTTCGTACAGTTCATAATCGTATGACATCGATACAGCCGGAAAGGATCCTCCAGATTATCCAGACGCTCGCCAGTGAATTCGTCGCGACTGTCGACAATCCAGCGGTAAGCCTGTAACAGGATAGCGGGCCCGAGGTAACGATCACCGTTCCACCAGTAACTCGGACAGCTGGTGGAACAACATGCACA